>CAYTVI010000004.1:26543-50700 GCA_964441765.1 uncultured Sulfurospirillum sp. | reverse complement strand
GATTTTGTGATTAGTGATAAAAAAATAGAGCTTGATAAGCCTATTTTTCACATCTCTGCTGTAGAAGGTGAGCTTCTCATTCCTTTTTCAAAATCCACACTTTTACTTGAATTAGAGCGATTTTATATGGCTTTAAATCATACACAGACGGAAGGTATGACTCTTCCTATTTCTGATGTTTTAGAAGATAAAATAGCGGCTTTAACAGAAAAATTTAGACAAGAATTGATTCAAACACTTAGAGATTATTATGGAAACTAAATCTCTATATACAACGATTAACGTTGGTAAGTACAAAGGTAAAAAGCTTCTTTTACCTTCTTTAGAGAGTACGCGTAGCACAAAATCTATTCTAAAAGGCTCTTTTTTTGATACCTTTCAATATGAGATTATCGATCAACCTTTTGTTGAAGTGTTTGGCGGTAGTGGTTCTATGGGGCTTGAAGCATTAAGTAGGGGTTCAAAACACGCCTATTTTATTGAAAAAGATAAAGCAGCGTTTAGTATTCTTGAAAAAAACTGTTTTATGATTGATGCTAAAGCCTCAACTTGTCTAAGAGGTGATAGTTTTATAGTATTACCAACACTCCTTTCGAAGTTTACATGTAAAACATTTTTTTATTTTGATCCTCCTTTTTCAATTCGAGAAGGAATGGATGATATTTACGACAAAACATTACATCTTATTGCATCCATTCCCTCTGAAATCGTCCATGTGATTGCGGTAGAGCATATGAGTAGTTTAGTACTCCCCCAAACTATTGGTGTCTTCACACTTCAAAAGCAGAAAAAATTTGGGAAAAGTTCGCTGAGTTATTACATGTAAAACTTTGGAACATTAATTGCTTTTATCTGGCAACGATATGCTAGATAAAGGGAATTGATGAAGATTGTAAAGCTTGCTCTCATACTTCTTACAACGCTAAGCACACTCTACGCACAGCGTATAGGTGATATTGCAAATGTTATTGGTGTTCGAGAAAACCAATTAATTGGCTATGGTCTTGTTGTTGGTCTTAGTGGAACAGGAGATGGTTCATCTTCTGAATTTACACTTCGTTCACTCTCTAATCTACTTCAAACGGTTAATGTTAAAATTGACCCAAATGATATCAAATCAAAAAATATTGCCGCCGTTGTTGTTACTGCTAAATTTCCAGCCTTTGCAAGACAAGGCGATAAACTAGACGTTACGGTCTCTTCCATTGGTGATTCTAAGTCATTGCAAGGTGGAACACTTCTTTTAACACCGCTTAAAGGTGTGGATGGAAAAATCTATTCATTAGCACAAGGCTCACTGACCATTGGTGGGATGAATGGCAAAGAAAAAGGTCAAATCAACCATCCAACATCAGCAAATATCTTTGGCGGTGCTTTGGTAGAGCGTGAAATTGAGCATGATTTACATGGACAAGAATATATTGACCTCTCTTTAAAAGAATCAAACTTCAACACGGCTATTTCTGTTCAAAATGAACTCAATAAAAATTTTACAAAGAAAATAGCGGTTGCGACAGATTCTCGAACCATTAAATTGATGAAACCAGAAAACCTCTCTATGGTTGAATTTTTAGCACGAGCACTTGATGTGAATGTTAAATATGAAAAAGAAGAAAAAATTGTCATTGACGAGCGAACAGGAACCATCGTATCTGGAGTCAATATTAAAGTTGATCCTGTTGTCGTCACGCACGGTGATATTACGATTAAAATTGAAGCAAGCTCAGCATTTAATGAAGACAATAAAAGCGTTGATATTGGAGGCGATGTGAAAATTGCAGCCAATGAAAACCAAGTTAAATTAAAAGATGAAAGTATGACTGTTGCTAATGTTACACGAGCTTTGAGCAAACTAGGTGCAAAGCCAAAAGATATCATCTCCATCTTAGAAAATATCAAACGAGCAGGAGCTATTACTGCAAAGTTGGAGGTAATCTAATGTACGTTGACCACAGTGTTGCACTTATGAATATGACGTATCAGCCTAAAGCTGTTGCCAATAATGATGCGCTTTTAAAAGAGCAAACCGACCAGTTTGAAGCCTATTTTGTTAAACAAGTATTAGATATTGCGATGAAGAGTGATAGTGGCTTATTCCCTAAAGATGCGGGAGATAAGATTTATAAATCGATGTACAACGACACGATGGGTACAGCTTTGAGCGGAGGTTTGGGTTTAAGTCAAATGTTATTTGATTTTTTAAAAGAGGGGCGTTAAAGTTTTATTGTTTTGGCCGATATGGTGTGAAAGAAATACTTTCTACAAAGGCTAAAAATGATTTCAACCATTCAATCGCAGGCAACTGCATATGTACAGCAAAGCGCACCTAAAGATGATGCATCAAAAGGTGTTCAAAAAACAGAAAAAAGTGAAGTTTTAGATAAAGTAACCGCTTTAAAAGAGCAGATTCAAAACGGTAGTTATAAAGTTGATATCGTAAAAACTGCGGGGGCTATTGCGGAGGAACTTATCTAAATCCTTCTTTATAAGGATGAAAGATGTTAACACACTATTTAAACAATGCTATCAAAGATATTGAACATTTAATCGAACAAACGTATAAAGATATTGAAGATATAAAAGTTGCAAATCACAGTGATATTTTTGAGCGAACGCGCATTAAAAATGATTTGATACACTCTTTTGAAAATAAAAAATCACTTTTAGATCATGAACTCATGAAAATACTCAAAGAAAGCGGTCAGGATTCTTTAGAAGAGTTATTAAATGATGAGCAAAAAGAGCTTCTTTCTTTAATGAAGGCAAAACTGTCTGAGCTTAAGGTGTGTAATAAAACATATGCAAAATATGTTGTGACGATTAGTCAATTTTATAATTCACTCTTAGACAGCATCTTCCCGCGTGATATGGAAGGCTATAAAGTTGCCAACCATAAACCAGCGTCACTGCTTAAAATCAGGGCATAGTCATGAGTCTTTTTAGCGCACTTAACACAGGTAGAACAGGGCTTAATGCTTCGCAGACAGCTGTTTCTACAACCAGTCATAATATCGCGAATGCTAATAATGAGTCTTATACCCGCCAGCGTGTTATGTTTGCACCAAGTACGCCTTTTCACACGCAACCAGGCGATATAGGTACAGGTGTTAGCGTTACTTCCATTGTAAGAATTCATGATGAATTTGTTTATACGCGCCTTAAAAGTACAGCAAACGCTTTGTCATATGATAGCTATTCTCAACAAAGCCTTAAAGAAATAGCCCAGTATTTTCCTGATCTTCAAGAAGTTGGTGTTGCAGCAGATTTAACTAATTATTTTAATGCATGGAATGATTTGGCTTCAAATGCGAGTGAAGGAGCACAAAAAATTTCATTGGTGCAAACCGCTTCAACATTAACCCAAAATATTCAAACATCACGTGAAACACTAAGAGCACTTCAAAACTCTATCAATGAGCAGCTTAAAACATCGCTCGAAGAGGTCAATAGCATTGGAGCGAGAATTGCTGATTTAAATGCGCAAATAGGCAATATCGAATCCGTTAAAGGCAATAATGCGAATGACTTAAGAGATCAAAGAGATGAATTAGAATTGACTTTAGCAAAGTTATTAGATTTTTCCGTTTTTAAAGGTCAAATTATCAGCGATAATACGATTGATCCGAATATGACAGATCAAGGAATGGACTATTATCTTAATATTGCAGGTAACTCTTTTATTGATGGTGCGACATTTCACCCTTTAGTGATTGATAATGTTAACAATGAAAGCAACTATTATTCTGTTTACGCTGAAATCCAAGATGGTACGCGTTACAACATGACAGAGAAAATCAGTGGCGGGAAAATAGGTGCTATGCTTGACTTGCGAGGTCGTGTGGTTGATCCAACAGTTAAAGGAGGATTTCCACAAGATGGTAAAATTCAAGGGTACATTGATGATTTGGATACGTTTGCCCAGACCTTAATCACAGAAACAAATAATTTATACGCTAGAAGTGCTCAGTCACAGATGCAAACGCCTTTAATGGAAGGCGTTGCAAATGATACTACGCTTAAAAATGCCTACTCTAATATTCAAGCAGGCACCTTTGATGTTATAATTTATAATAACCAAGGGCAAGAAGTAGCGCGTAAAAGTATTACTGTAAGTAGTACAACGACGATGAATGACAGTACTTATTCAAAAAGTATTTTGGACCAAATTAATACAAGCAGTGATGACAATAATGATAACAATGCTTTAAACGATGTCGATGATTATTTTACCGCTACATTTGTTGAGGATGGCTCTTTTGCCTTGAGCCCTAAAAATGGACTCACAGGGTATAAAATAGCGATAGAAGACCATGGTACAAATTTCCCAGGTGCTGTTGGAATTAGCCAGTTTTTTTCAGGAACAGATGCTTCAAATATTGATGTAAAATCAGAGTTTAAAAAAGATCCTTCTTCGATGCAAGGGTACAGCGCACCGATTTCTGGTAACAATACGGTCGCAAATGCTATGGTACAGATGCAATATGAGAAGCTCAATTTTTACCGTAAAGATGGCTCTACTGCCACGGAGAGTATGGAAGGATTTTACCGTTATATAACCACTAAAATTGGTACCGATGGAGAAAAAGCCATTAGTAGTTTCAATAGCAGTAGCGCTTTATACAACACCGTCTATACCGAATATCAATCGATTAGTGGTGTTAATATTGACGAAGAACTTGTGAATTTAATGAAATTCCAAACAGGCTATAATGCAAATGCAAAAGTGATTAGTACGATTGACCAAATGCTAGATACACTCTTAGGACTTAAAACATAGTGAAACGCTTTCCTCTTATGAGCACTAGTATTTTGGTGCTCATTTTTTTCATCTGCTTTATTGCACCTTCTTTTTATTCTGTTTCAGCGTATGCACTGAATCCTCAGAGTATTTTATTACCACCATCTTTTGAGCATCTGTTAGGTACAGACCGTTTAGGGCGCGATGTATTAGCACGTCTCATGCTTGGTGGACAAGTTTCTTTAACCATTGGTATTTTAAGTGCTATGGTTGCGAGTTTTTTAGGACTTGCTATTGGTATCAGTGCGGGCTTTTTTCAGCGTAATGTTGACAAAAGCATTATTATCGTGATTGACCTTTTCTTAACATTTCCTACGTTCTTTTTACTTTTAGCTTTAGTGAGTTACATGAGTGCCTCTTTATGGGTTTTAATTTTTATTATTTCTATTACGGGATGGATGGGAATGGCTCGTTTAATTCGTAGTGAAAGTTTTGCAATCTCCAATGCGGCATTTATCAAGATTTTAAAAATAGCCAATGTCTCTTCTTGGAAAATTATTTTCAAGTATTTTGCTCCATTATTAGCACCTATTTTTTTTGTAAGCTTTACCTTTGGTGTGAGTGGTGCTATTTTAGCGGAGAGTGGGCTTAGTTTTTTAGGGATTGGAATTACACCTCCACAAATGAGCTGGGGAGTGATACTAAGTGAAGGTAAAGAGGTGATAGACATTGCGTGGTGGCTTAGTTTTTTCCCTGGTTTAGCTATTTTTACCGTTACATTTGCCTTAGTCTCTATCAGTGATTATTTACAAGCCAAAAGCAATGAGAAAGAGAGTCTACACGAAGCATAATCTACTGTATGAGCGATTGGAACATGAAGTTGCCAAACGAAATTCTCTTGATGAACTCTGTGTTGAAAAACCAGATCCATTGTGGATTGCTACTTTGTATAAAGATGAATTTATCGCACTTATTTGTGCATTATTTGCTTATGGTAATGCGCGTAGTATTGTGAAATTTTTACAAACTCTTGATTTTTCTCTTTTAGAAAAAGAAGAATCAACCATTAGAGCATCACTTGGTACGCATTATTACCGCTTTCAAACATCTTACGACACACAAGAGCTTTTTTTAACGCTCTGCCAAGCAAAGCAACACGGTTCATTAGAAGCTCTATTTTTAGAAGGCTATGTTCGCAATAAAAGTGTTATGGATGGACTCAAAACCTTAATCAGCTATCTGTACGATATCAACCCTTACCGTTCAAAAGGATATGAGTTTTTACTGGGTAAAGTTCCTCAAAATCGTATCACATCGCCTTATAAGCGGTGGCATATGTTTTTACGGTGGATGGTTCGCCATGACAATCTTGACTTGGGTCTATGGCAAGGTGTGGATAAAGGAGATTTACTCATACCTTTAGACGTTCATACCTTTAATGTCAGCAAAAAGTTAGGTTTGATTAGCCATCTTCGTTATGATTTTAAAGCTGTTTTAGAACTAACCCAGAAATTAAAAGAGTTTGATATCAACGATCCTGTAAAATACGATTTTGCATTGTATCGCATTGGGCAAGAAAAAATAGTTATTTAAAGGTCTACGATGAATTTTAAATATTGGGTGCCTCGCAGTTTTACACTTTTTAAAGAAGGATACGGTTCAAAACAGTTTTATGCGGATATCATTGCAGGAACAACCGTAGCGATTATCGCCCTTCCTTTAGCCATGGCATTTGCTATTGCCAGTGGTGTAAGCCCTGAAAAAGGTCTTTTTACAGCGATTGTGGCTGGGTTTATTATTTCATTTTTAGGCGGTAGTCGGTATCAGATTGGAGGTCCTACGGGGGCTTTTGTTGTGGTACTTTATGCTGTGATTTTAAAACATGGGTATGATGGATTGGTTATCGCTACGTTTTTAGCGGGTATAATGCTGATGCTTATGGGATTTTTTAAGCTAGGCAATATTATCAAGTACATTCCTTATCCTGTAACGGTAGGATTTACAACAGGAATTGCGTTGATTATTTTTTCATCGCAGATGAAGGATTTTTTTGGACTTCCTATTGAAAAAATGCCTGCGGAATTTACAGAACAATGGCTTGTGTATGCAAAAGAAGCCTTACATGTAAATTATTTTGCTTTAGGGCTTGGAATAACCAGTTTAGTCTTATTACTCAAATTACGACATTTTTTTCCTAAAATCCCAGCTCCCATTGTTGTGATTGTTTTATCTTCTTTTGTCGTCTTTTTATTTGGGCTTCCTGTTGAAACTATTGGTTCTAAATTTGGAACGATTCCTTCTTTGCTTCCCAGTCCCACATTGCCAGCATTTTCTTTAGAAAAAATACGTGCAGTGTTTCCTGATGCGATTACTATAGCGTTATTAGGTGCTATCGAATCGTTGCTTTCATGTGTGGTAGCTGATGGTATGACGGGAGATAGACACCATTCTAATAAAGAGTTGATTGCTCAAGGTGTTGCGAATATTGGAGCTGTTTTATTTGGGGGTATTGCAGCAACAGGAGCCATTGCTCGAACAGCAACCAATATTAAATCAGGTGCATACAGCCCAATATCGGGTATGATACACGCCATCATGCTTTTTGTGTTTATGTTTTTATTTTCCAAATTGATTGTTTTAATTCCCCTTGCGACCTTAGCAGCTATTTTGATTGTGGTGGCGTGGAATATGAGTGAATTTCACCACTTTAAAGCCATTGCCCTAAAATCAGAACGCAATGATGTGGTTGTGCTTTTAATGACATTTTTTTTAACGGTCTTCATTGATTTAAATACGGGTGTCCAAACGGGTATCATGCTGGCAGGTCTTTTGTTTATCAAGCGTATGATTGATGTGACGGACATCGAAGATAAGCGCAAGGGGTTTGCTGTTTCGTTTGATGATGAAGATGAAGAAAAAGAAGAAAACGATGCAAATGCCATTACATGTAAAACCGTTCCTCCTGAAGTGGAAGTGTATGAAATTAATGGGCCTTTCTTTTTTGGCGTTGCCGATAGACTTAAAAACGTTATCGATGTATTAAAAGACCCACCAAAGATTTTTATTCTACGTATGCGCCATGTTCCTATGGTTGATGCTACAGGGCTTCATGCCTTAGAAGAGTTTTATGATTCGTGTAAAATACACAATACGGTACTCGTGTTATCAGGCGTTAGCCCTAAGATTAAACTCAAAATGCAACGTTTTGGTTTTGAAAAAAAGGTTGGCAGTGAAAATATTACGGATAATATTGATATGGCTTTAGAGCGAGCACATCAATTACTTAAAGGAGATTAAAGCAGATGCCTTATGTGAATATCAAGATTACCAAAGAGGGCGCTACAAAAGCCCAAAAAGAGCAACTCATTGCAGGCGTAACACATTTACTTGTGGATGTTTTAGGTAAAAATCCAGCAACAACTGTTGTGGTGATTGATGAAGTTGAGACAGATAATTGGGGCATTGGTGGGCAACAAGTCACAGAATTGCGGAAAAAGCCGAAGTCTTAAACAACTATTAAAAGATTTTTGAGTACAATCTGCGAAAATTATTAGTGTAAGGAAAAGTGTAATGGGTGAAATATTTACATTTGCGGGTCTGATCAACAACTCTCATGATTTTATCTTTTTATTTCATGTTTTCTTGGTTGCATTCTTAGCATTCGCACTTGCAAAACTTGCTACAGCAAAAATGCAGCTTGTACCAAGTGGTGTTCAAAATATTATGGAGGCTTACCTTGAAGGTGTAATCTCTATGGGTAAAGATGTAATTGGTGAAGAGCTCGCGCGCAAGTATCTTCCGTTAATCGCAACGTTAGGTTTATTTGTATTTATTTCAAACCTTATTGGTATTATTCCAGGATTTGAAGCACCATCAAGCAACCTTAATATGACATTAGCATTAACATTAATTGTTTTTGTTTACTACAATTATGAAGGTATTCGTGTCAATGGTGTGATTCACTATTTTGCACACTTTATGGGACCATTGAAAGTGCTAGCACCCCTTATGTTTCCTATCGAAATCGTTTCTCACCTTTCTCGTATCGTCTCTTTATCTTTCCGTCTTTTTGGAAACATTAAAGGTGAAGATTTGTTCCTTGCCGTTGTCTTAATGCTTGCTCCTTGGATTGCTCCAATGCCAGCGTATGCACTGCTAACCTTCTCAGCATTCTTGCAAACATTTATTTTTATGATTTTGACATACGTTTACCTTGCAGGTGCTGTTTTAATCAGTGAAGACCACTAAAAAGAGCTTTTTTGTCTAAAGAGCGTCTACGTTTTGAAAAACTTCTCAGTCTAATGCAAGGAGCTTCTTGGGCTCTTGCATTAGCGGGAGGAAGTTATATCTTTCTTCTTTTTCTTCCTTTTGGTTTTATTATCGCTTCTATTATCGCACTTTTTTGTTTTTTAGCAGGTTTTTTCTTTGTGGTCGTTTTTGAAATGGCACAGATTCAGATTGAAAAACATGAAGAAATGAAAAAACAAACACACCTTTTAGAACAGTTAAAACATTCATAAACACCTTTAGTTTAGAGAAGTTAAAAGAAAGATTGGGTACAATCTTTTGAGATTAATCTAAAGGTTAAAGAATGCAATTTGAAGTCGTTATTGGACTTGAAGTACACGCACAGTTAAACACAAAAACAAAAATTTTTTGCAGTTGCCCAACCAGTTTTGGAGAGGAACCTAATACCAATGTTTGTGAAGTTTGTTTAGGTTTACCTGGAGCGCTACCCGTTTTAAATAAAGAAGTTGTCAAAAAAGCAATTGCTTTAGGAACCGCAATTAATGCTACCATCAATCAAAAATCTATTTTTAATCGTAAAAACTATTTTTACCCAGATCTTCCAAAAGGCTATCAAATCAGTCAGTTTGAGATACCCATTGTTGAAAACGGTGAGATTTTCATTGACTTTGAAGATGGAAGCAAAAAGCGTATAGGTGTGACCAGAGCGCATTTGGAAGAAGATGCAGGAAAAAATATCCATCATGGAAATGTCTCACATGTGGACTTAAATCGTGCAGGTACACCGCTTCTTGAAATTGTGAGTGAGCCTGATATGCGAAGCGCTGAAGAAGCTGTTTTGTATCTTAAAAAGCTACATGCGATTTTACGCTATCTTGATATCAGCGATGCAAATATGCAAGAAGGAAGTTTTCGTTGTGATGCGAATGTCTCTATTCGTCCTAAGGGTGATAGTAAACTTTATACCAGAGCAGAAATTAAGAACTTAAACTCCTTTAAATTTATTCAAAAAGCGATTGAATATGAGGTAGAACGCCAAATAGAAGCATGGGAAGATGGCGTGTATGAAAAAGAAGTGGTACAAGAAACAAGACTTTATGACACTGAAAAAAATGAAACAAGAAGTATGCGAGGTAAAGAAGACAGTGCAGAGTACCGTTACTTTCCAGACCCTGATCTGCTTCCTGTTTTAATTCCAGATGAGATGCTTGCTGAATGCATCCAAATCCCAGAACTCCCTGATCAGAAACGTGATCGTTTTCTTTCGGAGTATGGCATCAAAGAATACGATGCAAATGTCATTACATCCAGTGTTGAAATGGCACATTTTTATGAAACGATGATAGCAGAGGGGGCAGGGGCTAAAAACGCTGTCACATGGCTTACCGTAGAGCTTCTTGCACGCTTAAGCCATGGTGTGACTCTTATGACGTCGCCTGTGGATGCGGTGACATTAGCATCGATTGTGAAACGAATTGAAGATGGAACGATTAGTGGAAAAGCGGCGAAAGAAGTCCTTGATTATTTGATGGAAAACCAGATCAGTGTTGATGC
The DNA here is from genome assembly GCA_964441765.1 of uncultured Sulfurospirillum sp. Lineage (GTDB taxonomy): Bacteria > Campylobacterota > Campylobacteria > Campylobacterales > Sulfurospirillaceae > Sulfurospirillum. Next base: position 40,160 of record CAYTVI010000004.1, on the reverse strand, counting down.
AGCGATTGAAAAACTAGGGCTTAAACAAGTCAGTGACGATGGAGCAATTTTAGCAATTATCGATGCAATTATCAGCGCAAATGCCGATAAAGTAGCAGAGTATAAAGCAGGTAAAGATAAGCTCTTTGGCTTCTTTGTGGGACAGACGATGAAAGAAAGCAAAGGGACTGCAAATCCAGCTAAAGTCAATGAACTTCTAAAACAGCGTCTTGATAGTTAAGGTTATGGCGTGAGTATTGCAATTATTGGAGCGGGTAAATGGGGACAAGCGCTTCATTATGCTATTTCACGAAACGTTACATGTAAAATTACATCGCGTCAACCAAAAGAGATTGCTAATTTTGTGACGCTTGATGAAGCCCTTGCGTCTGAGTATCTCATCTTTGCACTTCCCGCACAAGTGGTTCGCCGTTGGTTACAAGAGCATTTTGTTTTTAAGGGACAAAAAATATTGGTCGCGGCAAAAGGGATTGAACAAGGCAGTGGGGCGTTTTTAAATGAAATTTTTGCTCAGTTTATCCCTGAAGAAAATTTGAGTTTTTTATCGGGTCCTTCATTTGCAAGTGAAGTGATGCAGGGATTACCAACGGCAGTTGTTATTAATTCTATCAACGAAACACTTTCCAAAGAATTTAGCACGTTTTTTCCCTCTTTCATAAAAACGTATACATCCACAGATGTTATCGGTGCAGAAGTGTGCGGGGCTTATAAAAATGTTTTAGCAATAGCCAGTGGTATTTGTGATGGGCTAAAACTTGGCAACAATGCACGGGCAAGTTTAATTGCACGAGGGCTTGTGGAAATGCATCGTTTTGGAAAATATTTTGGTGCGCTTGATGAGACTTTTCTAGGATTAAGTGGTGCAGGAGATCTTTTCTTGACTGCTTCAAGTACACTTTCACGCAATTATCGTGTTGGGCTTTTTTTGGCTGAGGGAAAAAAGATTGATGAAATTTTAGTCTCTTTAGGTGAAGTGGCGGAGGGTGTGTTTACCTCAAAAGCTATTTTTGAAATCACTCAAAAGAAGAACATATACACGCCTATTGCCCGTGAAATAGCGCTTATTTTAGAGGGAAAAGAGCCTCGTGTAAGTGTGAAAGATTTATTGGCAGACTAATGATACGATTTTTCCTTTGTTTTGTTTTATGTTTTCTCTCTTTAAATGCAAAAACGCTTTCTACCGAAGAGATGGTTTCTCAAATGATTGTGATAGGCTTTGATGGTTATAAAGAGGGTGATAAATGGGTTGAACAAATTGCCAAAGACATTAAACGTGAAAAAATTGGCGGCGTGGTCTTAGATGGTAAAAATGTTCAAAATGCAACACAACTTAAAAAACTAACCCAGTACCTCAAAAGTCAAGCTTCTGCAAAGTTACCCCTTTTGGTGATTGCAACAGAAGAGGGCGGCGAAGATGCTTTTTTGAGTCCTAAAAAGGGATTTAGCTTTTTACCATTAGCGTATGAAATGGCTAAAAATAAAGATATTGAAGAAGCACAAAAGCTCTACGCACAACGTGCACAAGAGTTAGCCAACAGCGGTATTACGATTAACTTCGCACCCGTACTTGATTTACAACCTAAAAATCCTCCAACGCTCATGCGAAGCTATGCCTCTTATGAAGAGATTGTCACCACGTATGCAACGTTGTTTATGAATGCTCTGCAATCAAACAATGTTTTATCTATCGTTAAATATTTCCCCACAGCAGGAGAAAATCTCAGAGATGATTTTGCCAGTGAGGTAGATGTAACAGATTCGTGGCGTTTTGAGCAGTTAAAGCCTTATTATGATTTGATTGCGTTTGGAAAAGTCGATGGTGTTTTGATGTCGCATGTGATTCATAAAGAGCTTGATAAACACAATCCTGCTCTTTTTTCTTCAACCATTATCGAAGGTCTTTTGCGGGGTAAGATGCACTTTGAAGGGGTTGTTTTTGTCGATAATTTACGAACAAATTCACTTCCAAATTCGATTGATTTTAAAACACGTGTCATTCGTTCTATCCAAGCAGGAGCAGATGTTTTAGTTTTTTCAAATTACTTTGCAGATAACGCAAGTATGCCTTTTACGGTCAACAAAATTATCATGGATGCTATTCGCTCAGGCGAACTTACAAAAGAACGCATTGCTCTTTCTTATGAGCGCATTGAGAAACTCAAACAAAAATCATCACAAAGGCACAATAATGCTGATTAAAAACGCAACACTTCCAACAAAAGAGGGTCTTAAAACAGTTGATATTGCGATTGAAAAGGGACGTATCTCAAAAATCGCACCAGCATGTAGCTTGAACGAAGAACAGTGTATCGATGCGACAGGTTTATTTGTTTTGCCAGGTTTGATTGATTTGAACGTTCGTTTTTCTAACAGCACTCTTAATCAAGGGCATATCGACAAGCTTGCTTCTCGTTGTTTAAGGGGTGGTGTAACAACAGCCGTTGTGATGTCTGATTTTACCCCAAGGTTGGAGAGTGCAACACTTTTAGAGTTGGTGAAATTCAAGATAGACCAAGCAGACATAGATATTCAACTGAGCGCTCCTTTAGCCGATGAAAAAGAAGACCAACTGCATAACATAGCTACACTTTTAAACAATGGTGCCTGCTCAATCCTTGCCAATTCCAATCGTAATGCCAATCTTTTAAGACGAGGGATGCAATATGCTACGATGAAAGACAAGCCTTTGTTTGTACAGTGTTATGAGCCAAATCTGGATGATAATGGCTTGATGAACGAAGGAGTCATTGCATCGAAGCTTGGACTATCTGGCATTGCTAAAGTCTCTGAAACAACAGAAGTGGCAAAAGTGAGTGAAATGGCACTTTTTTATAAGGCAAAAGTCGTACTCAAAACTCTTTCAACAAGGCGTTCATTAGAGATTGTTCAGTCTCAAAAAAAGCATCATTCCTCTTTGTACAGTGAAGTTTCTATTCATCATTTATGTAAAAATGATGAGTCATGCGATGGATTTAACACCTATGCGAAAATCATGCCACCTTTACGAGAAGAGGGTGAGCGTCTTTTGCTCATCGAAGCATTAAAAGAGGGGAAAATCGATACCTTAACTTCTATGCACGCACCTAAGTCTATTTTATACAAAGATGTTGCGTTTGAAGATGCGGCATTTGGGATAGGTTCAGTTGAAGAGCTATTGACCTTAGCCTACACCTATTTAGTGAAAAACGATACGATTGATTTTTACACACTTATGCAGTTGTGCGCCTATAATCCAGCAAAGATTCTAGGGCTTAGCGATAAGGGCATACTTCGTGAAGGGTTCATGGCAGATATTATTTTATTTGACCCGAATGAAAGTTATGAAGTAAGCGATAAACACTCTTTGTATTATCAAGACACTCTTTATGGCAAAGTGAAACAGGTCTTCGTCGAAGGAAAGTCAGTTTTTCATCAATAATAAATACGACTCAAATAAAGCCCACAAGCAGGTGCGAGCGTTGAAGAATGTTTGGCTTGCTTGTCTCGTTGTGCGATGAGATCTTCGGGACTTAAAATACCTTCATACACTTTTAAAATCATGTCACACATCATGCGTACTTGCGAGCGCAAAAAGGCATCTCCTAGAAAATAGATAACAATGACATGATTGTACCGATACGCCCCTGCTTTAAAGATAGTACGCTCCTCTTTTGTTGTACCGCCACCTTCTTTTTTAAAAAACCCAAAGTTGTGAAATCCTGTAAAAAGCTTTGCGTATGCATCGAGTTTTTGACTCTCTAGTGGTTTTACATGTAAAGCATAACGTGAGAGAAATGGCTGATACGCTCCATCATAAAGGACATAGCGGTAGAGTCTTTTTTTTGCGCTAAAACGGGCATGAAAATCATGGCTTATAGGCATTATCTGTTTAATGTGAATGTGAGGATGTAAAAAAGCATTGAGATGATAGTGAAGCTTTTTGATATCGTGCCAAAAAGAGGGAAGTTCAAAGTGCACCACTTGTCCAAACGCATGAACACCCGCATCTGTTCTTCCAGCTCCGATGATAGAACTATGAATATTAAGGCGTTTTAATGCTTCTTCTAAAGTACCAGCAACCGTTCTTTCTTGTGTATTATCTCTTTGTCGCTGAAAGCCGTTAAAAAAATTGCCATCATAGCTAAGCGTTACTTTAACACGTTGCATCGATCAAAAAACTTCTTTAATACGTTTTTGGTAAATACGATACGCACCTAAGCAAAATGCGATAAAAACAACGAGAGGTGCGCTTTGTGGATGCCACGATGAAAGGAGTGTGGTTAAGGTCAAATAAAGAGCAATCGTTGCAAACATAGCTATATAGATGCCTCCACGATTATAACGATAGGTCACAATGCCAATGCTGATGGCAATCAAGGTCGAAGCGATAGGAAAGAGGGCAATGAGTAGAAAAAATGAAAGGTCATACGCTCTTCGCTTATCTGTAAAAACACCATTCCAATACTCCAAAACCGTTTGTATTGACCCAATAGCCGTTTTGGGTTTTGAGTTAATATGCATTTGTTCAAAATCAATTTGCTCCACCGTTGTCGGCGAAAAATCAAAAATTTTACCCTCATCAAGGCTCAGTCTTAAATTGCCTTGGGCGTTATCAATGACGGCACGTTTGGCAAGGATGAGCTTTTCATTCTCTTTTTTATTAGACGTTTGATACAGCGTCACGCCTTCGTATTTTTTTTCAGTCGTGCTACTTTCGATATAGACAAACCAATCAGAAAATTTTTGCCCAAATTCACTGGCTTTAATGTTAAATTTTGCTTCCGCTTTTTTGTACTCGATAAAGTTTGTGTTGAGTTGTTTTGAAATAGGAATGAGCACCAGCAAATCCAGCACCAAGATAAAGGAAAGTAGTGAGGCAAAACTCATAAAAAATTGGGCTATTTTTTTAGGATTGTACCCCAAAGTAAAAAGAACAATAGTCTCATTTTCACGCGATAAATTAAACAACGTAATACACAAGGCGATAAAAAAAGTGACGGGTAAGGTGTAGATGAGCGTTCGAGGGAGAAGATACACATACAACGTTCCAAGCTCTAAAAAGTTCATCTGAATGACCGCTGTGAGGGTTGTAATTTTGATAAAAAAGACAACAGAAGTGATAAAAAAGAGAATAAAAAACAAAGAACTAAAGAGTTCACTAAAATGTTTTAAAAGATAACGGTTTGCTCTATTCATAGATAAGTCCCAAAAGTGTTAAAATCGATGTATCGCACAGCCATGTAAGAAATAAGGCGGTGCTCAAAAAAGGGATATAAGGCAGTTCATACCCGCGTTTGCGTACAAACATAAAGACAACAAGGGCAAGAACAGCAGAGAGGTAAATCGCAAAAAAGCCAAGTTTTATACCCAAAAGTGCTCCGATAATACCTGCAATGATAATATCGGCCTCGCCCATTACCTCTTTTTTTAAAACGCTTGAGACACCAAAGCGCAGTAAACAAAATCCACCCATAAACAAAAGACCATTTTGCAGTGCTTGTAAAGGCTCATTGGTAAGAAATGAGAGCAATAAAGCAGGAAGGCTCAACATATCAGGAACGGCTTTATACCGCACGTCAATTACGCTTAAAGCCAGTAAAAGCGCGAAGATGGTTCCAAGTAAAAGCGCTTCTGTGAAAATCTTTACATGTAAAAAAGCAAGAAGATACAAAAGAGCGCTTAAGAGCTCAATAAGTGGGTATTGAAATGAGATAGACGCACCACAAAATGCACACTTTCCACGTAAAAAAAGCCATGAAAGCAAGGGGATATTGTGATACCACTTCAGACTTTGATGACAATGGCAACAGTGAGAAGAGGGAAATAAAATGCTCTCATTTTTAGGAATGCGAAAAATGGCTACATTGAGAAAAGAGCCTATACATAAACCTATAAGGGGAAGGATGAGCCATTCGTACATCATCATACTTTTAAATCCAATGAAAGCTCATGTGTATCAAACAAAGGATGTACCTCTTTACGTAAACTTAGTGTTGCAATCATATCCAATTTAGGAAGTTCTTTTTCTAAAAAATAGAGACTTTTTTCATACATAGCACTTAAATGTAGCTCTTCGTGACGAATTTTTCCCTCTAATGGTCCTAGATTTTCCGAAGCGATGTAGAAGTTGTATCCTTCCGAATTAAGTGAAAATTGGATGAGGGAGCGCTTGTTTTCATGTAAAAAAGGAAGATGCACAACGCCTTTATTGAGCGCTAAGAGCATATAAGAGAGCGTTTTAAAAAGCGTTTTGTCAATGTTTTCTTTTAAGAGTTCTTCTAAAAGAGCTTCTTTAAAAGAGGCAAAAGAAAACTGTTCTATCTCTATCATCGCTTCTAGGGAAGCGTCTAAAAAATAAGCGCTGTTTTGAAAAAGAGTAGGTTGTCTGTAAAGCTGTGAAAGGGTTAAAATGCCTCCATTGGCTTGCGAAAAATTGCCCCAGTACATCTCGCCTTCACGAAGAGGTTTATGACTTTTCGTAGTGAGCTCTTTTCTGCCAAGTTTGAGTCGATAGCGTGATGAATCAAGCTGTTTTAATACTTCTACATTGATAGGTAAATTGGCATTAAAGTTGATAGAAGAGCTACTTCCTTGTACCACATCTTGGTGAATCCCTGCTAATCGTTGAAGTGTTGAAATCATAAAGAAGCACTGAGCTCCACAATGGTTTGAGCAATCTCAAATTTGCTTGCAAGAAGGAGTTTTTCAACGTGTGTTGATGTGATGAAACTGACTTCATTGTGGTTGCTTCCAAAAGCGTTTTTTTCTCCAAGGATATTGAGGCAGACCGCATCTAGGTTTTTCTTCTCTAGCATGTTTGTCGCATGTTCCAAGGCATTTTCTTTATCCATCTCTGCTTTAAAACCGATGATTTTAAAACCCTCTTTTGGCAGGCTCTCTAAGATATCGACATTGCGTTTGAGCTTTAGTGTCGGGCTAGCACCTAAAGCCTCTTTTTTAAGTTTACCCGCATGATAATCAGGTACGAAATCACTCACCGCCGCTGCCATCAGCAGATACGGTGTTTTTTGTGCTTCTTTAAGTGTGTTCATTTTTGCTAAAAGTGCGGTGTGAAGTTCATGAGAACTCTTTACTTGTAAGGTATCAATGCCTTTGCATAAAGGTGTGTCCATACTAGTCAGAAGCGTGACATTGGCGCCTTTGAGGTAGTAAGCCAAAGCTAAAGCTTGTGCTTGTTTGCCACTGGAAAAGTTCGTGAGGCATCTGACATCGTCAATCTTCTCATACGTTCCTCCTCCTGTAATGAGTACATCGCGCCCTTGCCAAAACGACTCTTTCAAAAGCACACGAGCACACGCATAAAAAATATCTTCTACATCGGCGAGTGCGCCCACACCTTCATCGTTGCAGGCAAGAAGCTTTGCTTGAGGCTCTATAAACTCAAAGCCTAAAGTTGCAAGCTTTTTAAGACTCTCTTGGGTGATGGCGTTTAGCATCATGTGGGTGTTCGCGGAGGGTGCTAAAACGATGGTTTTAGTATATGCAATGGCCGCTTGGGTTAAGAGGTTGTCAGCGATGCCATGCGAGAGTTTATTGATCGTATTGACCGAACAAGGAGCGATCACAAAAAGGTCTGCCCATTTTCCTGTGTGAATATGGCTTAAGCCCTCGGCCCAGCTTTCAGTTTCCACATGTAAAACCTTATTTTGGCTAATCGTCTCAAACGTAAGTGGCGTAATAAAGCGTTTTGCCTCTTCGCTCATTACCACTTTGACAACAGCTCCCGCTTTGATAAAGAGGCGAATAAGCTCCAAACTTTTATAAATAGCAATACTGCCCGTAACCCCTAAAAGGATTTTTTTACCCGACAAAAGCTCTTTATGCATCTTTTTTTCCAAAAAATTTGTAAAAGAATCCCTCAATGATTTTGAGAGGTTCTCGGTTGATGGCTAAAGCACCTTTGGGAATATCTTTCGTTACTGTTGTGCCAGAAGCGATGATGACATCATCATTGATAGTCAGCGGAGCCACGAGTTGCGTGTCACTTCCAACGAAAACATTTTTACCGATGATGGTTTGGTATTTGCCTTTGCCATCGTAATTACATGTAATCGTTCCACACCCAATATTCGTTCCCTCATCAATGCTCGCATCTCCTAGATAGCTCAAATGCCCCGCTTTTACCCCTTTAAGGGTTGATTTTTTCACTTCGACAAAGTTTCCGATATGTGTGTTTTCTATCAACGAATCAGGTCTGATGCGAGCCATTGGTCCAATGTCAGAGTCTTTAATAACACTTTTTTCAACGATGGAATGTGCTTTAATGTGGCTGTTTTCAATGCGTGAGCCTTTCAAAAGCGTTACGCCATTTTCCAAGATACTCTCTCCTACGATTTCCACATCTGCTTCGATGTAAATCGTACTTGGGAGTCGCATCAAAACACCTTGTTCCATAAAACGTCGCTTGATACGCTCTTGCATCAGCTCTTCGGCAATAGAGAGATGATGCTTAGAATTTACCCCCATAAACGTTTCTTCATCGACAAAAAGGGCTTTAACCTCTTTGGCTAGAGGAATAAGGTCGGTGATGTAATACTCTTTTTGCGCGTTATTATTGCTTAGTTTTGAGAGATTGTCGTTTAAAAATGAGGTTTTAAAAAGATACACGCCCGCGTTGACCGATGTGACTTTTTTCTCTTCCACACTTGCATCTTTTTCTTCCACGATGCGTTTCACGTTGCACGCTTCGTCCATAATCACACGTCCATAACCAAAAGGCTCTTTACATGTAAACGTACTCATGACGATATCAGCATCAAAATGCGTAAAATTTTGCATATGAGAGCTTTCAAGAAGCGGCATATCGCCACTTAAAACTAAAAGACGCTCATACTTTGGCGTTATATTGCGAATCGCACCACCCGTGCCTGGAAAGTTTTGATGGTCTTGCAGATGATAATGAAGTCCCGAAAAATAACGATTCATCTTCTCTTGCACCAAAGAAGCTTGGTGGTATAAGATGACATGAACATCGTCACTGATTTTTTGTGCCTCTTTGATGATGTGGTATAACATCTCAAATCCGCTGATTTCATGAAGCACTTTTGGCTTAGTTGATTTCATACGTGTACCAAGACCTGCTGCCATTATCGCAATCGAAAGTTTCATAACCCTAAATCCTCTATCAAAATTAACTTTTATTGTAACGCAAAGTTGTTTAAAGTGCTTTTTAACGCAAAAGCAATTACAATCATGCAATCATTTTAGAAGGACGATGCGTTGAAACACTTTTTAAGAGTACTTTGTTTAGTGATGAGTGTCATGACACCTTTCGCGTTTGGCGCAGATACTATTCCTACGGTCAATCTCTCGTTAAGCGCACCTGATACGCCTCAACAGCTCGTGACCAGTCTTAACTTGATGATAGTTTTGACTATTTTGGTTTTAGCACCTTCTTTAATCTTTGTGATGACCAGCTTTTTACGTTTGCTCATTGTTTTTTCTTTTTTACGCCAAGCGCTAGGAACGCAACAAATGCCTCCTTCGCAGGTGATGGTCTCTTTGGCGATGATTTTGACATTTTTCATTATGGAACCTGTGGCTCAAGAGTCTTACAACAAAGCGATTAAGCCTTATTTGGCAGAGCAGATGAGTTACCAAGAAGCGTTTGTTAAAGGTGCAGAGCCCTTTAAAGCGTTTATGATTCGCAACACCCGTGAAAAAGATTTGGCACTCTTTTTTCGTATCCGCAACCTTGAAAACCCTAAAAATATCGAAGAAGTTCCTTTGACCGTTGCTATTCCTGCGTTTATGATTAGCGAACTTAAAACCGCGTTTGAGATAGGCTTTTTGCTTTTCTTGCCTTTTTTAGTTATCGATATGGTTGTGAGCTCTGTTTTGATGGCGATGGGTATGATGATGCTCCCACCTGTTATGATATCTTTGCCATTTAAGTTGCTTATTTTTGTGCTCGTGGATGGATGGAATTTACTGGTTGGAAAGCTCGTGGAGAGCTTTCACTAACAAAATACATTTTTTAGTGATATTCATTGATTGTATGGAAGATTCAAAAGCAGAGAATGGAATTGCTCAGTCAAATAAATCTTTACATGTAGATTTTACAATCAAAAAACAAATACGGCAGAATTTTAAAATGAGTTATAGATAACAGGTGTATGTATTGTATAATTTAATCCAAGAAGAGACAGCTATAATAGAGGGAAACTAATGAAAATAGATGCCATATCTATCAAAAATTACAAATCCATTAAAGACTTGGATTATTTCAAACTTTCAAATCTCAATATTCTTATCGGCGCCAATGGTGCTGGAAAGTCAAATTTTATTTCTTTTTTCAAAATGCTTAATATGATGATAGAAAAGCGATTTCAAGAGTATATTAAAGTACAAGGTGGGGCAGATAATATTTTATATTTTGGAACAAAAATATCTTCTGAAATAATTGGAAAAATAGACTTTGGAAGAAACAAATATCGTTTTATCTTAAAGCCAACTGAAGAGGATACTTTGTTTTTTTCGGAAGAAAGAACTTATTATTTGTCTCAAAGATATAATGATTTTGAAACAGAAAGAATTATTGGAGAATCCAATAATGAAACAAAATTATTTGATTGTCCGAGTGTTTGTGAGCATGTACGAAATGCTTTATTATCTTGGAGAGTCTATCATTTTCACGATACCAGTTCTACTGCTGGGGTCAAAAAATATTGTGATTTAACTGATTATCGAAAACTTGCTCCAGATGCTTCTAATTTAGCCGCATTTTTGTATCTTTTAAAACGAAAACACGAAAATAGTTTTTTTATGATAGAAGAGACGATTAAACTGATTGCTCCCTATTTTGACAGATTTATCTTAGAACCGGATGCTTTGAATGAAGAGCGAATTAGGCTTGAGTGGCAAGAAATCGGAAGTGATAAAACTTTTAATGCCAATCATCTCTCCGATGGAACATTGAGGATGATTTGTCTTACAACGCTTTTGTTACAACCTAATGCGCCTGATACTATCATTATAGATGAGCCTGAACTTGGATTGCATCCGTATGCCATTAGTATTTTGGCGTCTCTTATGAAAAGTTTCGCAGTCGATAAACAGCTTATCGTATCGACGCAATCGGTGACGCTAATCAATCATTTTGAAGCTCAAGACATTATAGTAACAGATAAAAAAGATGGTGCTTCGGTACTTAGGCATTTAGGAGATCATGAGTTGGATGATTGGAAAGAAGATTATTCGCTTGGTGAGATTTGGGAGAAGAACATCATTGGTGGTCGTCCATGAGCAAAGTATTGATTTTGGTTGAGGGCTATGCGGAAGAAAAATTTGTCAATGCTGTTTTAAAACCACATTTTGAGCCTAAAGGTATTTTTGTTATTCCTCGAAATTTAAAAGGTGTTGGCAAGTACACCATCATTCGTGATGAAGTGAATAGGCTTTTGAAAGATAGTAGTGCCCGTTTAGTAACAACCATGATTGATTTATATCGTATTCCTAGTGATTTTCCTCAAAAAAATACTTTGGTCAAAACACACAGAGGTGTGCAAAAGGTCGCTATACTAGAGGATGGTTTTAAACGAGATATTGATAAAGATAAATTTTTTTGCCTTACTTACAATTGCATGAGTTTGAAGCATTGCTCTTTAGTGATGTTTCAATGTTCTCAAAATTACAAAATGTTGGCAATAAAATAAGATTTTTTGAAGAGATTGTTGAAGAAATAAAAAATCCAGAAGACATTAATGATGTACCAAATACTTCTCCTGCTGAGAGAATTAAAAGAATTCTTCCTCATTATATAAAAGATATTTCTGGAATTATCGTGGCTCAACACATTGGGTTAGAAAAAATGAGAGAAAAATGCCCACATTTTCATGAATGGATTAAAAACATCGAATTATTATGTAAAAATTAGTGTTACGTTTACATGTAAAGTTCAAAGCGCTCACTTTGTTTTAAAAGAGCATCAAAGAGTTTTTGAGCGGCTTCTAAGATTTTTTCATTTTGATTTTGCTCTTTTTCGAGTGTTTTGTCGATGGTCTTTAAAAGTTTATCATTGAGATAGCTTTTGGTATTGCTCTCCTGAGGCTTTGGTAGGTAGGTGTTGATATCAAACGCTTTGTTGATAATATCGGCATTTTTAGGGGCTGTTTCATTAACATTTTTGAAGTATTCATCCAACATTGGTTGAATCAGTTTCATCGCTTGGTCTATCTCTTTTTGGTCATTTTCATCAATGCCATTGCCCTCATACTTAAAGCTATAACCGTAAGAATGTGACAAAGAGAGCGTTGTTTGGCTTGAATTGGCATCTTGTTGGTGCGAAAAATCCGTTGATTTTTCATCGTACATTTTTAAATTTATAGTATCACCACTGCTGGTTTGCATGGAAAAATTAAAATCATTGTAGCTATAGCTACTCGCATTGATGCTGTTCATGGCAACTCCTTGTAACACCAAATCGGCGTAAAAAGGATTTGCTTAATGGGTTACTTTATGCCCAAGATGATTTTCAACCGAAGCGATTTTTTGCTCCATTCCATTGTCACGGTTATCTCGAATGTCAAACTTTAAACACGCATAAACACGTTCACATTCATCGATTTGCGCGTAAGCATCTTCTACGAGTTTTAGTGCTTCATAAAGATTTTTAGTCTCGACAATGGTACTCATGGGTGTAAGTTTATAAGAATACCCACTGCGATGTATCATCTCGATAATACGTGATACATACGCACTTTTACTGCCTTCACCTTCCAAAGGAAACATGCTAAATTCCATTAAAACGCTCATCTTAATTCCTTACATGTAAAGATGTTTAACTATCAAACCCACTTCTAAAAACACGCTCTTTTTTAGCGACCACAATCTCTTTTTGCTTCTCTTTGCGCAAGGTGTCTTTTTCAACAAACAAGGGCTTGCGCGTTTTGTAGTGAAGCCCTGTGTAGTACATAAGCGTTGAATAGGTCGAGGGTGTTGGGGTAAACACTTGTGCTTGTTCGGGATTCATCTTAAGCACATTGGAGGCAAACTGTTTCAAAGAGTGCATATGCTTCTCTTCACACCCTGGGTGCGCTGCGATAAGATAGTAGGTCAAGAACTGTTTTTTGCCTGATTCACGGGAGAGTCTGTCAAAAAGCGTTTTAAACTCCACCAACGCCTCTTTACCCGGTTTGCCCATCAGCCCTAAGATTTCATCATCGATGTGCTCTGGCGCTATCTTCATCTGACCGCTTAAGTGATGGGTGACGATTTCTTTGAGGTATTCGTATCCATACGCTTTATCATCGCTAATCAAATCATAACGAATCCCAGAAGCAACAAACGCTTTTTTGATATGAGGCAAGGCACGCACTTTTCGTAAAAGTTCAAGCTGTTTTTTATGCGTTGGCTTAAGGGCTTTACACAGTTTCGGGAACATACAGCTTTTTTCTTCACACGTTCCTTTGGTGAGTTTTTTAGAGCATTCGTACCCATACATATTTGCCGTAGGAGCACCTAGGTCTGAGATGATGCCTTTAAAATCTTTATACGTTCCAAAATGCTTTGCTTCGTTGACGATAGAATCAACACTGCGACTTCGAATGGTTCTGCCTTGATGCACGCTGATGGCACAAAAATTACACTCCCCATAACAGCCTTGATGTGTTGAGATGG
>CAYTVI010000004.1:7143-26443 GCA_964441765.1 uncultured Sulfurospirillum sp. | reverse complement strand
ACGCTGATGGCACAAAAATTACACTCCCCATAACAGCCTTGATGTGTTGAGATGGAAAATTTGATGGTTTCTAGTGCGCGTACTTTTCCCTCTTTATGATGATACGGGTGTAAATCACGCATAAAGGGCAGAGCGCTTACACCGTCTAACTCTTCTGTGGTAAGATAAGGAGCGGGTGGATTTTGGATAAGGTAACGCTCATCTACTTTTTGACAAAGCCCACGCGCTGATATAGGATCGTTGTTATGATAAAAATCATCAAACATATCCATAAACTTGAGTTTATCATCCACACACTCTTGGTGACTAGGAAGTGTGATGTACTCAGCATTTGGCTCTTTAGAAATATAGCTAAGTCCTTTTACATGTAAAGGTGAAATGCCTTCATCAAGAGCTTTGGCAAACTCCACAACACTGTTGTCCGCCATACCATAAAGAAGATAATCCGCCTTCGCGTCAAATAAAATGGGCTTACGAAGTTTGTTGCTCCAAAAATCATAATGCGTCACACGTCTAAGGCTCGCTTCGATACCACCAAGAACAATAGGAACGGTATTTTTAAAGTACTGACGGATAAGGTTTGTATAGACTAAGCTAGCACGATCAGGGCGTTTGTTGTTTGTTCCCCCTGGTGTATAATCATCGGAATTGCGAAATTTCTTCGTTGCGGTGTAGTTTGATACCAGAGAATCCACACTGCCACCACTCACGCCCCAAAAAAGCCTTGGCTCACCCAAGCGAGCGATATCGTCTTGACATGTAATATCAGGTTGACCAATAATACCTACACGAAATCCCGCACGCTCTAAAACTCGACCAACAACCGCAACACCCATGTAAGGAGAGTCAATATAGGCATCTGAAGTAATAAGGATGATGTCCAAGCTTTCCCACCCACGTTGGCGCATCTCTTCTTTGGTTGTTGGTAAAAACATTAAGTATCTCTTTGATGATTGATTTTTAAGTGTAAAAATATAGCACAAGAGCACTATGTTTTGGCTTTTTTAAGATACTTAGTAGTAATATCGTGACAATTATTTTAGCGGAGGAAACGTTTGAAAAATTCACTTTATTTTAACATTAAAGTCGAAGAGGGTATTTTTGAAAAAATCGTGGCAGAGCAAGAGAATATCGGTTATTATGCCCTGCCAGACCAAGATATTAGCTACCTTGTGAACTATTTAGAAGAGTTTAAAACCAAAAACGATTATGAGGCGATTAAAGATATCGCGATTATTGGTATTGGTGGAAGTTCTTTAGGGCCTAAAGCTATTTTTAGAGCGCTCCAAGGTATTCGTGATTTTGACAAACGCTTGCATTTTTTTGAAAGTACAGATCCTGCTTCCATTCGTTCCACCCTCAACCGCATTGATATCAAAAATGCGCACTTCTTTGTGATTTCAAAATCAGGCTCAACCATTGAGACGATTTCGGTTTACAAATATGTCCTCAGTCTTTTAAAAAGCAAAGAAATAGCGCTGGATTATCGCTTTACGTTTGTCACCGATAAAGGCTCAAAACTAGAAGCTCACGCTAAGACGATGAACTCATTTATTCTTCATATTCCTGTCAATGTTGGTGGACGTTTTTCTGTTTTAAGTGCAGCTGGACTTGCTCCTTTGCTTTTGGCAGGCGTTGATGTACAACGCTTACTCGACGGTGCAAGAAACATTAAACAGAGCTTCTTTGACGATGGTTACATCAAAGAGACTTTGATGAAAAAAGCAACCTATTATGCAAAAAACTCGATGGATTATAACATCAACACTTTATTTGCTTACTCTGAGAGTTTGGACTATTTTACGGATTGGTATGTTCAATTGTGGGGTGAGAGTTTAGGTAAAAAACAACGCCACAGTAGCATCAATGTGGGTTTAACACCGATTGGGCTTATCGGACCTAAAGATCAACACTCCTTTTTACAGTTAATTGTTGAGGGGCTTCGTGATAAAACCGTGACCGTCCTTAAAATTGAGAATTTTGACGATAAAATCAAAATTCCAAATATCACGCTCAAAGAGCTTGAAAATTTAGACTTGATGAACGGCATTGCATTTTGTGACTTGATTAATATGCAAGCAGACTCTACGATGGAAGCACTGTTAGATAAAAAAGATATTCCCGTCGATACCATTACCATCAAACATGTGGATGAAGAAAATATTGGTAAGCTTACCTTTTATTATGAGTTGCTTACATCAATCGTGGGTCAAATGATGAATGTCAATACCTATGACCAACCCGGTGTTGAAGATGGTAAGCGTATATTAGAGGGAAAATTGATTGAAGAAAAAAAGGCTAAAAAAGCTCGCTAAACTAAGATGAGGTGAGTAAAAACTCACCTCTTAATTTCTCTATTCTTCTGTAAACACAAGCGCTTGTTCATACAGCGCTGAACCTGCTTTTCCCCACATTGAGAAAAGGTGTAGCTCTTTTTCGGAGACATCAAAAATGTGTGCGATTTTATCGATGCTTTTATGTTCATAAATGCCAAACTTGTCATCAATATGCACTAAAACCATTAAACCCAAAAGAGCAATTCTTCTACTTTTTGGTGTACTAAATGTCGCTAGAGTCTCTTCTAATATAAAATGTTCTTGACTTAATTCAACATTTTCAATACCCATCTCCATGCAATACTCTTCTATGATTTCACGCTCTTTTGGACCGTATTCTCCATCGAGTTTAGCAACGTATTGTGCAAGGTGTAAGAAGGCAAATTTTTCTTCAGTTTTAAGTTTCATCAGTAACAAATGGTTCCCCTTTAATGATAAGTGACGAAATTATAGTAAAATTTTTTAAACAAATATTAATTAACATGGTAAAATAACCGTAATTGTATTTTTTAAGGATAAGACGTGGATAAAAAAAGCAAAAAAAGTGAAACAATTTTAGATGCAGCCCTTATGCTTTTTTCAACAAATGGTTTTTATGCAACCACAATACCTGATATCGCAAAAGCGATGGGCATGAGTGTTGGTAACATTTACAATTATTTTGCTTCTAAAGAGGTATTAGCCAAAGAAATTATCAAATACTCTTCTAATATCTTAGGTGCAGAAATCCGAAAAGTAAACGAAGAAGAGTGTCCAACGAAAGAAAAAATTCATAAAATTGTCGGACTTTATTTTGAAATGGCGTCTTCAAAACCTCAACACATTAACTACTT
This sequence comes from uncultured Sulfurospirillum sp., assembly GCA_964441765.1. GTDB lineage: Bacteria > Campylobacterota > Campylobacteria > Campylobacterales > Sulfurospirillaceae > Sulfurospirillum. Next base: position 23,274 of record CAYTVI010000004.1, on the reverse strand, counting down.
TTTGCGGGTTTATTTGGCTAACCGTGAAGTATTTAAAGATGGATGTGAGGGAATGGTCTGTGTTTCTGCTTTTGTCACAGAGTTGATGATTTTCTTTGAAGAAGGGGTTGCGAAAGGTGATTTACGTAACCAAGACTTTTTCTCTGCATTTGGTCTGTTTATGGGCTATTTAGGTGGATTTGTCTTTTTAAATGGTGAAGGTGTTTTGGATAAAAACCTCAATCATTATGTCGATGATATTGCTACGAATATCTATAATGCTCTAAAAAAACAGTGAAACCATCTCCTCAAAAATCCTCTATCGTATGGCTTCAAGGTCTTACATGTAATGGCAATAGCCACTCTTTTTTTAATTACCCTCAAATGCCAAGTTTTGCTGCTTCTTTTGAGATGCTTTATCATCCGCTTTTAATTACTGAGATGAGCTTTGAGGCTTTAATGAAGAGTGATGTGTCGTTTGATTTTTTGATTTTGGAAGGTGCATTGAGCCATGATGGCTCTTTAATTCAAAAATTTAACACCTCTTTTGAACAGACTTTGGATGTACTAGCATTAAGAGCAAAGTATATTGTCTGTGCAGGAAGTTGTGCTAGTTTTGGAGGAATTTTTAGGCTTCAAGACACCAAACGTATCAGTGGGGCACTTTTTAGTGGAAAAGAGAAGGGTGGGTATTGGGCTGAAAAAGAAAATGTCATCAATCTTCCCGGTTGTCCTTTGCATCCAAGGTGGTTAGTGGATACACTTTTGCTTCTTCATCATGGTGAAAAAGTGAGTTTGGATGCTTTCTTGCGCCCTAAAGAGGTGTATGCTTATTTGGTGCATCATGGGTGTTTACGCAATGAGTATTTTGAATGGAAAGTGGACAGTAAAAAGCTCGGAGAAAAAGAGGGTTGTTTGTATTATGAACATGGCTGTCAAGGGCCTATGACGCATGCGAATTGCAATAAAATCCTCTGGAACGGTGTAAGTTCAAAAACAAGAGCAGGGTCTCCTTGTTTAGGCTGTACTGAGTTTGATTTTCCACGCCGTTCTTTATACGAAACGCAAACCAATATGTCTTTACCGCAAACGCCTGTTGGCATTAGTAAAAGGGCATATTATACATTAGCAGGTGTGGCAAAGAGTTTTAAGATAGAAAGATTAGAACGAAAGTTGATGGATGAAGATAACTAAAGAGATTATTGAGCGCATCGAGGGTGAAGCAACATTGGAGCTTGAATGGCATGAGGGCAAAATCGATTTTGCAAAAATCAAGTTTTTTAATTTTCGAGGTATTGAAAAAATCTTAGAAAAAAGACCACTCTACGATGCTTTAGCCATCACACCTCGCGTTTGTGGGATTTGCTCGCATTCACATGCACTTGCTTCGCTATTAGCCATTGAAGAGTGTTTTAAGAATGCAGGAGAGCCTCTACTCATCAGTCAAAAAGCGAAAGATATTCGAGAAATCATCCTCAATGCTGAAAAAATTCACAACCATATCAAATGGTATTTTTTTACCATTCATGCTGAACTTCAAAAACTTTTAAATAACCCAGAAAATACTTTTAAAAATCCTTTATGGTTTGAAGCACAAAAAGCAATCACTGAGTGCCTTAAGATGGGTGCAATTTTTTCAGGGCAGTGGCCTCATGGCTCTTTTGCGATGGCAGGAGGGGTCACGTGTGATCCTTTGAAAAGCGATATGATTCAGGCAAATAACTGTTTGGAGAGTGTGGTTTCATTTTGTGAAACATATCTGTATGGTATGCCTTTAGAAGAGTTTTTATCGTTTAATTCTGCTTTGCAAATTATGTCCAGTGACAAATACCTCTCCAAAGGGGTTGATACCATGATAGCCTTTGGCTTTGACCGTTTAGGACGAAGTCATGATAGGTTTTTAGCATTAGGAGAGTCTTTTTTATACGATGAACCTTCCAAGTCAGTTAAAACCACTGTATTAGGAGCTGATGTTAAGTATGTACATGAAAGTTTAGAGCATACGTTTTTTGAACATCCTAAAAAAGGCTATACCTATTCTAAGAGTGCTCTTTATAAAAAGAGCTATTTTGAAGTAGGCCCAATGGCGCGTTTGATGATAGGTAAAGATGCACTGATTCGTGATTGCCATAGGCGTTTTAAAGATTCTGCTTTAACGCGGGTTATCGCTCGTATTGCAGAGTGTGCTCATCTATTGAAGCGTACGCAAACGTTACTTTTACATGTAAATCTTGATGAACCTTCTTTTAGCTCTCCTCGGTTAAATGTACATGACCTTTGTGCGGAAGGGATTGGTGTCATTGAAGCCCCGCGTGGCACACTAATTCATAGAGTTGTAGTCCATTATGGACAAATTCGCTCGTACGATATTATCACTCCAACGGTCTGGAATTTAGGCAATGGTGATAGAGAAAATCCCTCCGTTGCACAACGTGCTATTATGGGTATAGAATCTGTAGAGCAAGCAGATTTTGTTTTTAAGAGTTTTGATGTCTGTTCGGTGTGCACTACTCAGTAATTTTTAATACTATACACTTTTTGTCCTCTTTTTTTGTTACATTCTTACGCACTCAATTTAATATAAACTTAAAATTGTCACATTTAGAAGTAGAATAGAGAAAAATTTGATTTAATACCAAATGAATAATCATTCAGTAAACGAGAGTTGACTTTTTTACGGGATGATTGATCTAATTGATCTTGGAAAATTTACACAGGAGAAACTGATGGAACACGCAAAACTGTACGAAAGGCTTGCTGATAGACTTAGCAAACTTGAGAAGTTTCCTCGCTTGAAGGAGGATAAATCCATTACGGCTTTGATGGAAGAAAATGGCATCAGCCGTAGAGATTTCATGAAATGGGCAGCAGGCGTTACTGCTATGTTGTCACTCCCATCTTCATTTACCCCTCTTATGGCACAAGCTGCTGAGCTTACAGATCGCTTACCTGTTGTGTGGTTACACATGGCGGAATGTACGGGCTGTAGTGAGAGTTTATTAAGAACGGATGCACCAACGATTGATAGTTTGATCTTTGATCACATCTCATTGGAATACCATGAGACAATTATGGCAGCAGCAGGCTGGCAAGCAGAACACAACCTTGAAAATGCGATTGAAAAATATAAGGGAAAATTCATTTTAATGGTTGAAGGTGGTATTCCAGCAGGTAGCAGTGAGTTTTTCTTAACCGTTGGACCACATGGAACAACCGGTCAAGCACACGCTAAAAAAGCAGCAGAAGCAGCAGCCGCTATTTTTGCAATTGGTTCTTGTTCAAGCTTTGGCGGTGTTCAAGCGGCATATCCAAACCCAACCAATGCGCAACCTTTAAGTAAAGTAACCAATAAACCTGTTATCAATGTTCCAGGCTGTCCTCCAAGTGAGAAAAATATTGTGGGTAACGTTCTTCACTATATTTTATTTGGAACACTTCCAGCCCTTGATGCGTACAATCGTCCAAAGTGGGCTTATGGTATTAGAATTCATGACCTTTGTGAGCGTCGTGGTCACTTTGATGCGGGTGAATTTGTACAAGAGTTCGGTGATGCAGGTGCTAAAAAAGGTTTCTGTTTGTATAAAGTAGGCTGTAAAGGTCCTTATACATTCAACAACTGTTCACGTGAACGATTTAACCAGCACACATCATGGCCAGTACAAGCAGGACATGGTTGTATCGGTTGTTCTGAGCCAGATTTTTGGGATAATATGGGACCATTTGAAGAGCCTCTTGGCAATAGACTTTACCACACTGTTTATGGTGAAGGTGCTGATAAAACCGCTGATAAAGTAGGGGTTGCTGTTTTAGCCGCTACGGCTGTAGGTATTGCTGCGCACGCGGCGATTGCTGCTGTTAAAGGCAGTGGTAAAACTGAAGAATAAGACTTGAGGATAAATAAATGAGCAAAAGAATCGTCGTTGATCCTATCACCAGAATTGAAGGACACTTAAGAGTTGAAGTTATTGTTGATGATAAAAATGTCGTAACTGAGGCATATTCTTCTTCAACATTATGGAGAGGTATTGAAACCATTCTTAAAGGACGTGATCCTAGAGATGCAGGTTTCTTTACACAACGTATTTGTGGTGTTTGTACGTACTCACATTACAAAGCAGGTATTATGGCGGTTGAAGATGCTTTAGGTATCGAGCCACCACTTAACGCAAAACTAACACGTACTTTGATGAACAATGCACTTTTCTTACATGACCATGTGGTGCATTTCTATCACCTCCACGGCGTAGACTGGGTAGATGTCGTCTCCGCACTTAAAGCTGATCCGCATAAAGCTGCGGCGGAAGCATTTAAATATACCGATGCACCAATCGCGTGTGGTGCAGATGACTTGGTTGCTGCACAAAAAAGAGTGGCTGAGTTTGTTAAAAAAGGACATCTTGGACCATTCGCGAATGCGTACTGGGGACACTCTACATACAAATTAACACCTGAACAAAATCTTATTGCACTTTCACACTACCTAAAAGCACTCGAAATTCAACGTACAGCTGCACAGATGATGGCAGTTTTTGGTGCAAAACAGCCACACCCACAGAGCTTAACCGTTGGTGGTGTGACATGTATTATGGATCTTCAAACACCTTCACGTTTAGGTGAATACATGACAAAGTTCAAAGAATTAGCAGACTTTGTTAATCGTGCATACTATCCAGATATCGTTATGGCAGGACTTGCATATGCTGGTGAGCCAAGTGTTAATGCTGGACTTGGTGTGGCAAATCTCTTTACCTATAAAGAATTCCCAATCAATGCAAAAGAGTATTTGTTTGAAAGCGGTGTGATGATGGGTGAAGATGTGGTTAATCTTATTACAGGTAAGCCATTTAAAGTTCAACAACTTGATGAGAGTAAAATTACTGAAGAAGCAACACGTGCTTGGTACAAAGATAATGCTGCTTATCATCCGTATGAAGGTCGTCAAGAGCCAAATTATACAGGCTTTAAAGATGCGCAAACCATCAACGACAAAGGTGTCCTAGCTCCTACAAAAGTTATTGATGAGAATGGTAAGTATACATGGGTTAAAGCACCACGATACGATGGTAAATCACTCCAAGTAGGTCCATTGGCAAATATTGTCATTAACTATGCTCTTGGCAATAAGCGTGTTAAAGCTGTTGTCGATAAATTCTTGAAAGATACAGGACTTCCTATCACTGCTGTTGCTTCAACACTTGGACGTACAGCATGTCGTATGCTTGAAGCTAAGGTAATTGCTGATCATGGTATGGAAGCCTTCACTGCATTGATTAACAATCTGAAAGTAGATGATTCTACCTATACAAGCTATAAAATTGATAAAAACAAAGAGTACAAAGGTCGCTACATTGGGCATGTTCCACGTGGTGTTCTTAGCCACTGGGTTAAAATCAAAAATGGTGTGATTGAAAACTACCAAGCGGTTGTTCCAACAACATGGAATGCAAGTCCAAAAGACGCAAAAGGTGCTCGTGCATCGTATGAAGAGTCACTCATTGGGCTTAAAATTGCTGATCTTTCTCAGCCACTTGAAATTATTAGAATTATTCACTCTTATGACCCATGTTTAGCATGTGCGGTACATGTTATGGATACAAAAGGCAATGAGTTGAGTAGTTATAAGGTAGATGTCAACGGCGCATCTTGCTAAAAGCCAAAGGGAGTCTATGATGAAAAGAAAGATAGAATTTGAGTTCTCAGCAGGCTTGCGTTGGACGCACTGGCTAAGAGCTATAGCTATTTTTGTTCTGACTGTGACAGGTTTTTATCTGACATATGTCTTCGTTGTTCCTGCACCATCGGATGAGCCGATTCTTTTCTTGAACGCTAAGTTCAGAATGTGGCATGAGATCGCAGGATTTATTTTGATCGCTGTATCGCTTTTCAAGCTTTACCTCTTTTTGGTCGATAGCATCAGCCATAAAGAGCGTGTCTCATTTTTGGATTTTATTAGTCCTAGAGTGTGGATTCAGCAGATTAAGTATTACCTTTTTATGGGAGAACATCCTCATTTAAGAGGTGTGTATAATCCTTTACAATTTGTTGCGTACGTGGGATTATATTTAATGGTTTTTGTGATTAGTTTAACAGGTCTTATTTTATACGTCCATTGTTATCAAGGAGGAGGTATTGGTCTATTTTTATATGACTATATGCGTCCACTTGAAGCAATGATGGGTGGACTTGCTATGGTAAGAGAGATTCACCATATCGTTATGTGGGGTATTTTAATCTTCTTGCCTGTTCATATCTATATGGCTATCTTTAACTCCATTATGGGTAAAGAGGGTTCTATGGATGCGATTATTAGTGGTTACAAATTTCCTAAAAACAACGCAAAACACTAAGCGAGCGGCGGTTTGAAGGTTTTAGTTTTAGGCATTGGCAATGTGATGTTCTCCGACGAAGGCGTCGGAGTTCATCTGTGCCGCCTTGTTGAACAAAAGTATGCGTTTTCTTCTGATGAGCACACCTTGACCTTTGTCGATGGTGGTACGCTTGCGCAAAGATTAATCCCCATTATTGCTGAGTATGATTATGTCATCTTGTTAGACTGCGTTGATGCCAACGATGGTCAAATCGGTGATGTTTACTTCTTTGATTTTGAAAATGTGCCAAATACCATTTCATGGCAAGGAAGTGCACACGAAGTCGAGATGCTTCAGACATTGACGATGATGGATATGGTAGGAGATCGACCACCTACAAAAATCGTAGGTATTATTCCTGAGGTTGTAAGCGACACAACGCTGAAAATGACAGATGCCGTCATCAAAGGCTCTGTTGTTATGGAAAAAATTATTATTCAACATTTGAGCGAATTAGGCTTTACATGTAAACAGATTTCAGATATTGACATCCAAAGTGTCGCCGATGAATCATGCAAGGAAGAGAGATGATATTAGCCTTTGAATTTACCTATCTCTCCCATAATGGTGTTTTGGAAAATCTTTTAAAACAAAGTTGTGTCGAAAATAATATTAAGCATCTTATTACGCGTGAAAATACATGCGTAACGTTGTATGTTGAAGAGAACGAAGAGCGCTTAGGCGCATTTGCCGATGCTTTGTCTGCTTCTCTTCCTCTCTCACTCTTTTTCAAATCCTCTTCCGTTTATGTGGCGGAGAGTTTTCCTGCGCAAGAGGAGAGTATTCCACTTTTAAATATTCCTGTGGTTTTTACCCCTAGCAAAATAACGTCCATTGAAACTCCAAGCTCGCCTTTGTACCTTTTGCCTTACAGCACATTTAACGTTGCTAGCGATACGCTTTCCCTCTTTAAAGAAGGTGAAAAAGTCCTTGAAGCGTCATCTTCTGAAGCCTTTGAAGAGGTCTATGCTCTTTTAACGACAGCATTGAGTGAGGGAAAAACCGTTCAAGTCAAAACAGCATCGGGGCTCTTTGTTTTAGGGCGTATTGAAAATGCTAAGCAATTACCAAGTATGGAAAATGTTGAAGTGTTACCCACAGATTTATCCGTGGTGGAGCGAATGGTCGTCATTCGTGAAAATGAAATCAAAGCGCTTGCAACCTTAGAGCGACCCTCTATTCGTTGTAAAGTCAATGCCATGTTTGCCCAAAAAGAGATTTTACCAACAGAGCGTGTATGTGTGCGATTAGCAGATGAGTGGCTTGTGTATCATGTGTGTAAACGTTTGTTTGCTCAAGGTGTGTCATTCTTATTTAAAGCACCTGCAACATTGCTTAAAGCTGATGTGTGTGTGGTAACATCGCTCACTTTACCTGCCATAGAGCCATTGCAAGTGAGTGTGTTGGAAAACGGCGAAATTATCCTTGTCAAAGGAAAAAGTTACGCCTCAAAAACCCTACTTGAAAACACGAAAAAATTTGAAGAGCCTTCTCATGGCGCTTTTGCTTCTATCATGCAAGAACACCAACTCTTTGATGCAAAATCAAGCTGTTTTTATTTGAGTAAGTTCTATGACGATAAGCTGATGAACTATTCATCAGAACACGGTATGCTCAATCTTACCAGTGTTCCTCTACCAAGCTCGTTTGAAGCCTTGTTTGATGAAATTGCTCAAAATTCTGAGAGTTCGGCACGTTTGATTGAAAATTATAAAAATACCTATCCTGAGATTTACGCACAGGCGTTACATGTAAAGATGCCTGAGACTTTACCGAAGAGTATTTATAGCCTTTGGAAAATCATCGCTGTTGTTTTAGGATTTAGTTCTGACTTAGACAAGGGTGCTGAAGTTTTGATAGAATTAGCCGAAGATTTTGGTGGTCAAAAAGGACCTCGAATGGACTATTTCTTGCAAAAAGAAGAGGCATTGGTTTCTGATATGAATTACATCAAGCTCATACGCAGTGGAATGAGTTTTAAACTCGCAGGAACCGATGATGCTACACTTGCTTTTGGGTATGTTCAAAGCTTAGCGCATTTTATCTCTGATATGTCGGATTATTACAAAGAAAACCTTCTCAATGAAAAAATTGCACTGGCTGGTTCTTTGTTTGGTTTTAGACGATTTAGTGAAATGGTCTATAAAAATCTAAAACCGAATCATCCTATTTGCTTCAATAAAGAACTTCCGATTGAACTTAACGCGTAGAGTTCGTTATCATATTGAAGGTATGGTACAAGGGGTTGGTTTTCGCCCCTTCGTCTATACCTTAGCGCTTCGCTTTGGACTGAAAGGTTTTGTGCTCAACAACGCCTTAGGCGTTGAAATCGAGCTAGAAGGCGATGAAAATTCACTTGAGTGTTTTGATGAAGCACTGCACAACGCACTGCCTCCTTTAGCACGCATGGATGTGTGTGACACCTCTTTCATAACACCTCTTCATGATACCACCTTTGAAATCAGACACAGCGAAGAAGGTGAGGTTAAATCGTCATTTGTTCCACCTGATATGGCAATGTGCCATGAATGTGAGCGTGAATTACACGAAGCTCATGATAGAAGGTATGATTACTTTTTTATCAACTGTACCAATTGTGGTCCGCGCTATTCTATTATCAAAACCGTTCCTTACGATAGACCTAATACCTCCATGCACCCTTTTATCATGTGTGATGCCTGTCAAGCGGAGTACACCAATCCACTGGATAGACGTTACCATGCCCAACCCATCAGTTGCCCGCACTGTGGACCAACACTTACCCTTAAAAACATGAACGACGATGTTATCGCACACAATCATGACGCGATAAAGCAACTGGCTGATTTGATTCAAAAAGGACATATTGTCGCGATGAAAGGGATGGGTGGCTTTCATTTGATGTGTGATGCAACCAATGATACAACCCTTGCCACACTTCGTGAGCGCAAACGAAGACCCACAAAGCCTTTTGCTGTGATGTTTAAAGATATGGCTTCCTTAGAAAGCGTGTGCGTGTTAAGTGAAGGTGAAAAAGAGGGTGTCACTTCGTTACTACGTCCCATCGTTTTAGTCAAACGCTTAAAATCTCCTATGCTTTCTTTAGGCACGCTAGTCGCACCGATGATTGATCGTCTAGGCGTTTTTCTACCCTACACGCCTTTACATGTAAAGCTTTTTCATTTTCTTCGTTACCCAATCGTCGCTACCAGTGCGAATCGCTCAGGCGAGCCAATTATAAGTGATGCAAAGAGTTTAAGAGAAAAACTTGGGGATGTGGTGGAGTATTATCTTGATTATAACCGTGAGATTATCAACTCAAGCGATGATAGTGTGGTGCAGTATCTTGGAAAAGAACCTTTGTTGATGAGGCTCTCCCGTGGACTTGCTCCGCTAAGTTTTCGCATCAAAACAGATGAAAAACGCTCTATCTTAGCAGTGGGAGCGCACCAAAAAAATGCGATTGCGATTTATTTAAATCATCAAATGATTGTAAGCCCTTATATTGGGGATTTGGACAATATCGCGACAAACGTCTTATTTGAAGCCATGATAGAGCGCTTTAAAAGCTTTTATGATTTTGTGCCTGAGTTGATTGTGGGCGATTTGCATCCCAATTATATTTCAACGCAATGGGCAAAAAAGCAAAAACTCCCTTTTGTGCAAGTTCAGCACCACTATGCGCATATTCTCTCCGCGATGTGTGAGCACCGCTTGGATGAAAAAGTCTTAGGCATTGCATGGGATGGAACGGGATATGGCGTGGATGGAACGATTTGGGGTGGTGAGTTTTTTGTGTGCGACACACATGGCTTTGAACGGGTTGCTTCATTTGAGCCTTTTTTACTCTTAGGTGGTGATGCAAGCATTAAGGAAAGCAGACGCGTTTTAGCTTCGATTCTTTGGGATGTGAACGCTGATGATGCCTTACTTTCTTACTTTACACCACAAGAGCTTAAGAGCCTCAAACAGCTTTACACCAAAAAACTAAACGCTCCTGTGTGTTCTTCGGTAGGAAGGCTTTTTGATGCGGTTGCTGTTGTGTGTGGCATGCATGGACGTGTGAGTTACGATGGAGAGAGTGGGCTGTATGTGGAGAGCTTATACGATGAAGCCATCCATGAAGCCTATCACTTTACATGTAAAGAGGGTGTCATACACTATAAAGAGGCATTTTTAAAGATGCTTTACGATAAAGAGCCTCGTGTCATTGCTTCAAAATTTATCAATGCGCTAGTCAATCTTATCGATGGCATCGCAACGCAATACTCTTATAAAGTCGTACTTTCAGGTGGCGTGTTCCAAAACCGAACTTTAGTCGAAAAAATCTTAGAGCTTAAAAAGCATACCTTTGTTTCACAACATCAGCTTCCACCCAATGATGGTGGTATTTGCGTGGGGCAATTGTATTACGCACTGCAAAACAATGCTTGAAAAATAATATTAATCTTCTCTTTTTGCATTTTTTAAAGAATAGTAGGACTAGAATAGATAAAAATGATTACATGTAAGGATAACCAATGGATAAAATTATTCGTTTTAGCGTCTCTTTGCCAGAAAAGCTTTTAGAAGAGCTGGATAAAAAAGTCGATGCACAAGGCTACGCGTCGCGTAGTGAATTTACCCGAGATTTGATTCGTGAAAAAATCGTTAAAGATGACTGGCAAGATGAACACAGCGAGGTTATTGGTATCTTAGCGATGATTTATACCCATCACCAAAATGAGCTCGTTCAAAAGATTTTAGAGATTCAGCACGATGCTAAAGTGCATATTATGTGTAATACACACGTCCATGTTAGCCATGAAAACTGCTTAGAAACCATCATGGTGACAGGAAAAGTTGCCGATGTCAAAGACTTTGCCAATAAAATATCAGGCCTTAAAGGGGTCAAATTTTGCAAGCTTGTTGAAGCTTCAATCCCTGCTTCATAAATTTTTACATGTAGGGTTTTTCCCTACATGCTTTGTTTCCATAACTGCGTTAAAATCTTCTTTTGCTCTTTTTGTGTGTAATTAAATTTAAACTCGGCTTCTTTGAGGTAATAGATAAGATTTTCTTTTTTTACACCTTTAAAATGGGCTATCCACGCCTCAAAATAGTCCCAAAATGCACCCAAACGATGTTCAAATCGACTGATATGTGTTACTTTGTGTCGTTGTAAGATACGCGCATAAGTGGCATGTTCTTCAGGATTTGGCATGTCATGTTCCATCAAACGTTTTATGGGTGTAAATTGGTCGGGGAGCAAAAGGGTGTAAACCCATTCGCCATAAAGCATTCCAAAGATACCAATAGCATCAAATAAATAATGATTGTGTGCGCGTTTGGTTTGAGGCAGGTAATAAAACTCATCGTACTCTGAGAAGGTATCGCTTTGTTGTAAATAACGCTCTTGCGCAAACGAAGTGAGCAAAAGACGCATTTTAGTGTAAAAATTTTTTGCGGTAATGTAATTTACATCACAAAGCGTTGCACATTCTCGTATTGATTTATTGGCTAAAAATGCCTCAAGGATTAAAAGCTCTTTGTGGTATTTGGCATCACTCCATGTACGTTTACATGTAACGCAACGCCACTGTGTTTGGCTTTTACGATAGAGTTTAGAAGAATGGCAAAAAATACACTGTTTCATGAAGATATTTTTCCTAAAAATAACTAAGAAAAACCTTTTTTTAGCTCATCTTTAAGGACTTTGCTTATAATAGTTTGAAAATACAATGACGAGGAGACAAAAATGTGTAAAGATTGCGGTTGTTCTATTGGACCTACAGCGTGGTCAGCCCACGCACATACACACACGCACACCCACGATGGGCATACTCATACCCATGAACATCATCACGATACACACACACATCACGACGATGCCCATGCACACGACCACTCTCACAATGACCATCATCATGCTAACCCACAGCTCAATGATGCTAAAACCTTAACGGTCATTCGAAAAATTTTAGATGCAAATGACACGCAAGCAGGGCACAATCGTGACCATTTTGGCGAGCATGGCGTGCTAGCGGTTAATTTGATGAGCAGTCCGGGAAGCGGCAAAACCACTCTTTTAGAAGCGACGATTGATGAAGGTTCTATCAAGTTAGGGGTCATCGAGGGAGACTTGGAGACCAATCAAGATGCGGATCGTATCATAGCAAAAGGTGCACCAGCCCATCAAATCGCTACTGGACAGGCGTGTCATTTGGATGCGTTTATGGTGCATGAGGGATTACACCATCTGCCGATTGAAGGGCTTGATGTGGTGTTCGTCGAAAATGTAGGAAATCTCGTATGCCCTGCAAGTTATGACGTGGGAACGCATATTAACGTTGTCTTGCTTTCTGTGCCTGAGGGTGATGATAAGCCTGCAAAATACCCCGTGATGTTTAGAAGTGCGGATGTATTGCTTATTACCAAGTGTGATTTGTTGCCGTATTTTGATTTTAGTATGGAAAAAGCGATTCGTGAAGCACGTAAGCTTAACCCAAAAGTAGATATTATCGAGATTGATAGCAAGTCTGGTAAGGGCATTGCTCAATGGGTTAATTATCTTAAAATGAAAAAAGCATTGAGGTAAGTCATGTGTTTATCTATTCCTTCTAAAGTCGTCGAAATTGACGCAGATAATTATGCTACTGTTGATACCATGGGTGTTAAACGTAAAGTAACCTTAGATTTAATCGCTGAAGAGGTTAAGGTCGGGGATTATGTCTTAATCCATGTTGGTTTTGCTTTGAATAAAATCAGTACAGAAGAAGCCTTAGAGAGTTTAAAAGCATATGAAGAGATCGTTGCGGCAATGAATAATGGTGAGATAGACGAAGAAGAGGGGAATAGCAACTATGCAAGCAGTTGACCTCATCGAAGGTTTTCGTGACCCAAAACACATGAAAGCCTTATCGGCTATTATCGCAAAAGAGTGCACCCAAAAAATCAATATTATGGAAGTGTGTGGTGGGCACACACATACGATTATGAAGTTTGGTTTGATGCAAATTTTACCAGAGCTGATTGAGTTTGTGCATGGACCAGGGTGTCCTGTGTGTATTATGCCTAAAGAGCGAATTGACCATGCTATCGCACTAGCATCTATGCCAGATACAATTTTAGCCACCTTAGGCGATATGATACGTGTTCCTGGAAGCACCACCTCTTTGCAAAAACTCCGAGCTCAAGGCTGTGATATACGCTCTTTATATTCACCGCTTGATGTCATTAAAATTGCCAAAGAAAATCCTGATAAAAAAGTTATTTTCTTTGCGATTGGTTTTGAGACAACAACACCAATGAGCGCTGTTTTGGTCAAAGAAGTTGTCGAACAAAAGATAAGCAATCTCTTTTTTCATATCAACCATGTCACCGTGCCAGAACCTGTGGATGCGATTATGAGTGGTGGCGACGCGCGTATCGATGCTTTTTTAGGACCTTCACATGTGAGTGTGGTCACAGGATATAAAATATATGAGCCAATTGTTGAAAAATACCATACCCCTATCGTGGTTTCTGGTTTTGAGCCAACAGATGTGATGGAGTCGATTTTACGCATTGTTCGTCAAGTAAATAGTGGTAAAGCTTTTGTTGAAAACGAGTATGCACGCGCTGTTTCACGTGAGGGCAACCTTAAAGCACAAGCGCTTGTGGATACCTACTTTGAAAGACGAGACCATTTTAGGTGGAGAGGTATTGGAGATATTCCAAAGAGTGCCTTAAAACTAAAAGAGCAATATGCCTTTTGCGATGCGGAAGTGGTCTTTGATGCGCTTTTACCAAAAGAACAATTGGATGACCATAAGATGTGTATTTGTGGAGCGATTTTAAAAGGCTTAGCCAAGCCATACGATTGTAAAGTGTTTGGAAAAGCCTGTACACCAAGCAATCCTATGGGATCATGCATGGTTTCTAGTGAAGGCGCATGCTCAGCTTACTTCAAATATGGCAAGCTAACACTCAAAGGAGCAAAAAGTGAGTAAACGAATATTGCTCTCACACGGTGGTGGTGGAGAAGAGACACAGAGCTTGATTAAGGATTTGTTTTTTAAGCACTTTGAAAATGATATCTTATTGCGTATGGAAGATGCAGCATCGGTGGTGATGCAAAGCCATAAGTTAGCCTTTACAACAGACTCATTTACCGTTTCACCGCTTTTTTTTAACGGTGGCAATATCGGTAAACTTGCCATTGCAGGTACGGTTAATGACCTTGCTATGATGGGGGCTCGTCCAAAATATTTGACCTGTTCATTTATGATAGAAGAGGGTTTTGAGTTTGATAAACTAGAGCAAATTGTCATTTCCATGCGTGAAGAGATGGCAAAAAGCGGTGTAAAAATCGTCGCAGGTGATACAAAAGTGATTCCAAGAGGGGGTGTGGATGGTTTGTTTATCAACACCGCTGGTATTGGAGAAATTATGTATGAGGGCATCTCTGCGCACAACCTTCATGCGGAAGATTGCATTATCGTTTCACACCAAGTGGGTAACCATGGCGCGTGTATCTTGGCTCAACGAGAAGAGATAGAGCTTGAGAGTGATTTGCAAACAGATTGTGCGACACTTTGGAAGAGTGTGGAAGGACTGATTAACGCAGGGGTTAAAATAAACGCTTTACGCGATGCGACCAGAGGAGGACTAAGTGCCGTGCTTAATGAGTGGGCGCAAACCTCTCATGTGTGCATTGAAGTGTATGAAGAGCATATCCCCGTTGCGGATGAGGTTAAGGGTATTTGTGAGCTTTTAGGCTTTGAACCCTACGAGTTTGCTAATGAGGGAACGATGGTTATGTGCGTACCAGCTTCGGAAGTTCAAAAAGCATTGGACGTTTTATCGAAGTACGAAGAGACAAAAGATGCAGCGATGATTGGTCGTGTGAGCCAACGTTTTAATGACAAAGTCATCTTACATACACCATGGGGCAGTGAACGTTTTTTAGAGCCACCTAAAGGTGAATTATTGCCAAGGATTTGTTAATGCACGAGTTTTCAATTGTCAATGCACTTCTTGATATGTGCGAACAAAATGCCAAAGACCATAATATGGCAAAAGTCACTCACGTTGAAATCAAAATCGGAAAACTCAGTGGCGTAGAGCCTCATCTTTTGGAAACGGCTTTTGAGACTTTTAAAGAAGGTACGATGTGCGATGGCGCTAAATTTACCATGCATCTTCAAGATGTTATTCTTCATTGTCAAGCGTGCGATAAACAAAGTAGCATTCAAAATAATGCCTTTGAATGTCCTACATGTAAAAGCACAGATTGCAAAGTCATCGATGGTGAAGAGATGTACCTCATGCGACTTGAGATGGAGTAAAGAAAAGATTAGGTAAAATCAAAAAAATTGCATAAGGGATAAAGTATAATGTTAAATGAGTTACGGCGTGCAACATTAGAGGATTTACCAGAAATTATTAAAATTTATAATGAAGCCATCATAGACGGTATTTCAACGGCTGATAGTAAAGTGGTCAGCGTTGCTGATAAGCTAGAATGGTTTCATGCGCATAGCGATACCTATCCTATTTTAGTTAAAGAGTATCATGGGAGAATTATCGCTTGGGTTAGCATTCAGCCTTTTTATGCCAATTTATTTGCGTACCGCCATAGTGCCCGTATTAACATCTATATCGATAAAAATTTCCAAGGCAAAAAACTGGGGCAACAGTTTTTAACCGAAGCGATAGAACAGGCTAAACACTCCGATATCAAAACGCTTTTAGCCCTTATTTTTGCAGACAATCCTGCAAGTTTGAAGCTTTTTAAAAAAATAGGGTTTAAAGAGTGGGGCAATCTTAATCGTATTGCAACCAT
>CAYTVI010000004.1:0-7043 GCA_964441765.1 uncultured Sulfurospirillum sp. | reverse complement strand
TTAAAAGAACGCACCATGTTAGTAGGCGATAGCATTAAAGATGAATATGCCGCACAAAATGCAGATATTCCTTTTATCTTTGCTGATTGGGGTTATGGCAAAAGCGATACCGCTTCTATGCGTGCTAAAAATATTAGAGAACTTATAGGGTTATTTCACATTCTTATTTAAAGAGTTCTAGCGGTAATTCTAAGGTTCTTTTGATGATATTAACAGGACTCATTAGGGTATCTGAGATAAGGTGCGTTTCGATTTTTGGGTCACTTACGTTTCCTGTTACACTGATATTGGTCGAAATTCTCTTATCGTCTCCTAAAATCAAACCACCTACAAGCGGTATCATATCGATAGCAGAACTAAAGGTTTTGAGCGTTCGGATTTGAAGGTTTAAATCAAGTTTATCTGTGATGAGGTTTACTTCACCACCCCCCACAATATCAGCACTGCTCCCACGTAATTGCATTTCGGTGATATAAAGAATATCTCCTTTTTGAACAAATTCGATATAGCCATTTTGGACAAAATAGCCTTGTTGACTAAAATTTGGGTCATTAAAGACAAGCAGTGAAGGAATGGTATTGATGGTTGCCATGAGATTATTAAAAAATTTAAGGTCTTTGATATAGGTTTGTTGCAAGATGAACGTTCCATTTTGCTCTTTGCTATTTTTACCTTCAATTTGTAACGAAAAATCTCCTTTATCAAAATAGTGACTTCCTAATAAAGCATTGGTAAAGTGTTCGCTCATGGATACGCCATGGATGCGCAAGTAATTTTTGTCTTGTTCAAATTCAAAATGTGTTTTATCTTTTTTAGCATTTAACTGTACCTTGGATTCTTTAAGCTTTAAAGTATAGTGGTCACTTAAGATGGTTTTATTGCTCTCTTGAATATGAAAGGAGGAGTTTTCCCCTATGATGGTGACATCAAGAGGAACGTCAAACGTCTTTTCGTTTTGGGCAATCGAGAGATTTAAATCTTTTACATGTAAGCTCAGTGCTGTATCATAATGCAATGAAAGTTTACCATCATCACTGATGGCATCCAGTGTTTTAGTATCGGTTGTTAAATGCAATGTAAGCGCTGTAAGGGGCTCTTGATTGTTACGAAAGGGTGTTGAGAGTTCGTTTAAGAAGAGATTAGCTTCAAAATGCTCAAAGTCTTTCGTTGTTACATCCACAACACCTCGCGACAAACCTAATTCTTTCATTAAAGGTGAAAAGGGTTCAATTTTTGAAATATCTTTAAAATGAAAGCTGTTATTGCCCTCTGAGAATCGCATTTGTGCTTCCAAAGAAGGCAGTGCAATAAATGTTGTATTGTTTTCCAGTGTAAAAAAGGCTTCTTGATCGCTTAAGTTAGCAATATCAATTAAGTGAATTTCCCCAAAATCAAGTGTTAGTGTATTGATATCTGCAACACCTTCAAAGCGATCTTTCGTGGTGTCAAATGTACCTGTTGCATTAATATCAAACAGATTTTTATAGCGCATATTTGTTTTTTGAAGATGCACCAGTCTATTGTCCAAAAGAATTTCTCCAAAGTTAGAACTCATAGGAATACCACTGAGTAAAAATTGACTAGGAAGAATGGTAAAAGCCCCCGTCGCATTAATGTCATAAGGTAAAAATTTGATGTCCAAACGAATGTGAGAAGGTGACACACCTTGTGTTTGGTCAATGGGAACATGAATTTTAAAAGCATGTAAAATTTTATGTATTTTTTCATCCAATGCTGAAGTGGCATTCAAATCAACAACAATGCCTGTACCTTTTGCAATAAGATTGTAGATATGAACATTGGCTTTTTCAAGGGGCTTTTCTTCATAGCGTGGATTTTTGATATCAAAGGTCAGGGTGTCTTCTTGAAATGTAATTCCAATTTCTTCCACATGCGCGGAAGGAACTGAGGGCTCAAAGGAGACATTGGCATCTTTAACCAAAGCATGACCTCGTATCTCAAGTGGAAAATAATCACCCGTTTTTAAATCAAACTTCCCCTCAACAAAATGGAGTTCATACTCTTTAGCTCTGATATTTTCATGAATCCATGCTTTGGCAATGGGGTCTAGTTCTACCTGAGGCGCTAGAAAATTCATCAAATCACTTAAAGCATTATTGGTGAAGTGTTCTGATTGGAGATGATAGGTTAAAAGATTGTTTTTGACGTCTATGATTGAAACGCCTTTAATACCAAAAAGGTTAAAATTGGCTTCCAGTCCATACTCTTTTTTCTCAAGATCAATAGATGCTTTCCCATCAAAGAAGAGATGATAGTCTTTAAGATTTACATGTAAAAGATTGACATCAAATTGATGCTTTCCTGTGGGTATGAGTTGAATGTTGGCATCCAAATGCTGACTTTGGACAAAAAAGGTATTGTGTGTAAATAAAAGCGTCACAGATTCATTATGATAATTGAGTTTGCGAATATTGATCGTTTCAAAAAGCTGATTGATGAGTGGAAAATTTTTTATGATAAAAGCACTCTCTTCCAGTGAAGTGTCGTTTTGTGTTTGAGCTTCTATCTCAAGCTTTTCAATGGTTACAATAAGCTTTTTATCTAGTTTTATATATAATTGCTCGATTTTAAGTTTAGGTAAGCTTATCGAATCGATAGCAATACCATGAATCAGCGTTCCCAAAAATGTGATAAATGTGAGAAAAATGAGTAGAATAAATATCCAAATATTTTTAATTGTGTGTGATGTTGCTTTAATAATCATCTATGCGCTTCTTTTCCATCTCTCCAGACCTATGGTCTCAAATTCTGTTGTGTTTGTACCACGTGGCTCAATAGGAAACATTATAACATATATGGTTCAGAAAAATTTTGACCTTGATGAAAAAGTGGATAAATACCTTTTATCACTCATTGGAAAACCGCAATCGGGTTGGGTGAGTGTCGAAGAGAGGGTTTTAACACGGGGTGATTTTCTTTATAAACTAAGCCACTCTAAAGCCGCTTTGAAGATGATTACGTACATTCCTGGTGAGACTAAAGAGCTTTTTTTAGCAGAATTAGCCCTCTCTTTTAATCTTTCTTATGAAAAATTATTGGCTGAGTATAGCGCGGCTACACCGTATGTGGATGGTTTTTTAGTGCCTGAGACCTATTATATCCCTATTGGTATCAATGAAAAACATTTGATTCACTTTTTGCTTTCTCATGCCAAAAAGTACCATAAAGAGGTGTTCGAAAAAATCTTTGGTGAGTTTAATGAAGCCAAATGGCATCGCATTATTGTGATAGCTTCGATTATTCAAAAAGAGGCGGCAAATGTTGATGAAATGCCTCTGGTTTCTTCTGTCATATACAACCGTCTCAAAAAAGATATGAAATTACAGATGGATGGAACGCTCAACTATGGGCAATATTCACATGTAAAAGTGACACCTGCGCGCATCAAAGAAGATACCTCTTCTTACAACACCTATATGCACAAAGGACTTCCGCCTCATGCAATAGGCAGTGTGAGCAAAGAGGCTATTTTTGCGGCGATTTACCCTAAGCAGACCAATTATCTCTATTTTGTGAAAAACAAAAATGGAACACATAGCTTTACTCAAAACTACGAGACACACCTAGAAAATATCCGTAACTGACCTTTCAAAATTGCTCTTAATCTGTAAGGACAGTTAAATTAATAAAAGAGTACGATAATGCACTAAAAATTTCTCTTTTAAGGGGTGAAGATGTCTAAAAATAACGGAAAGATTATCTATACGATTGTTGATGAAGCGCCAGCTTTAGCCACGTATTCTTTTTTGCCTATCGTTTCAGCGTTTACATCAAAAGCAGGTATTGAGATAGAAACGCGTGACATTTCGCTCTCTGGACGTATCTTGGCAAATTTTCCTGAAACGCTTAAAGAAGAGCAAAAAGTAAGTGATGATTTAACGTATCTGGGCACACTTGCCAATCAACCAGAAGCAAACATCATCAAACTTCCCAACATCAGTGCTTCGTTACCGCAATTAAAAGCAGCGATTAAAGAGCTTCAAGAAAAAGGCTATAACATTCCTGAATATCCTGAAAACCCACAAAATGAGAGTGAAAAAGAGATTAAAGCACGTTATGCCAAAGTGTTAGGCAGTGCTGTTAATCCTGTGCTTCGTGAAGGAAATTCTGATAGAAGAGCACCTTTATGTGTCAAAGAATATGCGAGAAAAAACCCACATCGTATGGGAAAATGGACAAAAGAGTCACTCTCACACGTTGCCTATATGCATGAGGGGGATTTTTACGGAAATGAAAAATCCATCACCGTCTCAGAGCCAATGAACGTGCGAATAGAACTTTTGTGTCATGATGGAAATATAACGGTTTTAAAAGAGAAATTAGCGTTACAAAAAGATGAAATTATTGATGCGACGTACATGAGTACACAAAAGCTAGCAGCCTTTTTTGAAGCTCAGATGCAAGATGCAAAAAAGACGGGTACCTTACTTTCACTTCATCTTAAAGCAACGATGATGAAAGTCAGTGATCCTATTATGTTTGGGTATGCGGTGAAAGTCTTTTTTAAAGAGGTTTTTGAAAAACACGCTTCTTTATTTGCACAGCTTGGTGTCAATCCAAATAATGGTTTGGGTGATCTTTACGCGAAGATTTCAGAGTTACCTGAAGCGCAAAAAGCACAAGTTGAAGCAGATATTCAAGCATGCTATACAAAGCGTCCAAAACTTGCCATGGTCAATTCTGACAAAGGTATTACCAATTTACATGTACCAAGCGATGTGATTATTGATGCGTCTATGCCTGCGTGTATTAGAGAATCTGGCAAAATGTGGGGAGAAGATGGTGCCCTACACGATACCAAAGCCTTGATTCCTGATAGAAGCTATGCCAGAATTTATGAAGAGACCATTCATTTTTGTAAAGAAAATGGAGCACTTGATCCTCGCACAATGGGCTCAGTTCCTAATGTGGGCTTAATGGCACAAAAAGCTGAAGAGTACGGCTCTCATGATAAAACATTTGAAGTACCAAGTGATGGCGTTGTGCGTATCGTTGATAATGCAAGTGATGAGATTTTAATGGAGCACACTGTTCAAAAAGGCGATATTTACCGTGCGTGTCAAGCAAAAGATGCACCGATTCGTGATTGGGTTAAATTAGCGGTTAATCGAGCACGTTTGAGTAACACACCTGCTATTTTTTGGCTCGACCCAAAGCGTGCCCATGATGCGCAGATGATTTTAAAAGTTGAAAAATACCTCAAAGAACACGACACCAAAGGACTTGATATCAAAATCGCAACACCAGAAGCTGCGATTCGTGAATCGTTAGAACGCATTGTAAAAGGACTTGATACGATTGCGGTGACAGGGAATGTTTTACGTGATTATTTGACAGATCTTTTTCCTATTTTAGAAGTCGGAACAAGTGCTAAAATGCTATCCATCGTTCCTTTGATGAATGGTGGAGGCTTGTTTGAAACGGGAGCGGGTGGTTCAGCACCAAAGCACGTTCAGCAGTTTGTTGAAGAGGGACATTTACGTTGGGATTCATTGGGTGAGTTTATGGCGTTAACAGCTTCATTGGAGCATTTAGATAACGTCATCGGCAATAAAAAAGCTTCTATTTTAGCGAAAACACTCGATGCGGCAACCGGTAAGTTTTTGGATAACAATAAATCGCCTTTACCAAAAGTAGGAGAACTTGACAACCGCGGAAGTCATTTTTATTTAGCGATGTACTGGGCAGAGGCACTGGCAAATCAAGACGAAGACAAAGAGCTTCAAGAAGCATTTGCGCCCTTAGCACAATCTCTTAAATCCAATGAACAAACTATTTTAAATGAGATTAATGCCACACAAGGAAAAGCGCTTGATATTGGAGGGTATTATAAACCGTGTTGTGAAAAAGCTGATGCTTTTATGCGCCCAAGTCAAACCTTAAATCGTGCACTTGAAGCACTCAATTAACATTACATGTAAATAAGGAAGAAGTGTGTTGCAAGCTAAAAAAGTTTCAATTATTGGTGCAGGAAATGTCGGAGCAACCATCTGTTATTGGCTTGCCATGCGTAAGAGTTGTCGTGAAATTGTGATGATTGATGTGGTAGAGGGCGTTGCTATTGGCAAGGCCCTTGATATTTCTCAAGCGACCAGCCCAGAAGGAAGTCATACTCTTATTAGTGCTTCAAGTGATTACAAGCATATCGTAAACAGTGATATTGTGGTTATTACTGCAGGGAGTCCTAGAAAACCTGGAATGAGCAGAGATGATTTGCTTTTGATAAATGCGAAGATTACACGAAGCATTATTGAACAGGTATCTCAGTATGCGCCAGAAGCGATTATTATCACTGTTTCCAATCCTTTAGATGCCATTACGTATGTGGCTCTAAAAGAAGGAAAGTATCCACGTAATCGTGTGATTGGCATGGCGGGTATTTTAGATAGCTCTCGTATGGAAACGTTTATCTCCGAAAAGCTTGGGTTTGGTTACGGTCAAATCACCGCAAGCGTTATGGGTGGACACGGGGATGACATGGTTCCTTTGCCTCGTTACTCTTCTGTCAATGGTGTGGCACTGACTGATTTGCTCAGTGAGCTTGAAATTGAGGAAATCATCGAAAAAACCCGTCATGGTGGTGCACAAATCGTTGGCTTTATGGGCACATCAGCCTATTATGCGCCTGCAAACTCAACGGTAAAGATGATAGAGGCTATTCTAGGGGATTCTCGTGCAATTTTCCCATGTGCCGTTTTACTCGAAGGAGAATATGGCTACCACGATACCGTCAATGGTGTTCCCGTGGTTTTAGGAGCCAATGGGATTGAGCGGATTGTTGAGCTGCCTTTGAATTTAAACGAGCAACAACAATTTGCCAAAAGTGTTGAATCGGTCAATCGACTTTTGAGTGTGTTACGTAATGACTTCTTTACCAAAGAAGTTAAATAAATTTCTCCTTTTTTACATGAAATGTACATAACCTGAAGGTATAATAAACTCGAATTGACTATTTTTAAGGAGACTCAATGAGAGAGATAGCTTACGGGGAGATAGTAAAGAGTGTAAAGGATATGATCCTT
>CAYTVI010000003.1:41776-63840 GCA_964441765.1 uncultured Sulfurospirillum sp. | reverse complement strand
TCAATCCCTTCAATGTCATTAAGAATTAAAACCGCTTCTTTGATATTGTTTAAATCAGACCCAGCGATTTGAACGATGTAAGGTGTCTCTAAAGGAGATTTTTCAAGCATACGAAACGTTTTTGCACAGCGGTATTTTAAAGCATTGGCACTAATCATCTCTGAAAATGTGAGGTCAGCTCCAAATTGTTTGACAACGTTACGAAAGGGAAGATCGGTAAAACCAGCAAGGGGTGCAAGAGCTAAAATGCTCTTGCTAAAGTCTATCTCTTGACTCATACGCGCAAAAATTTATCGATATCGATGCTTTTTCCATGGTCTCGTAAGAAAATAACGGTTTTAAACTTTACAAATTCATCACTATCCGAATTATCCAAAATCTCACGAATTTTATCAATCATCTGCAAGTCATAAAGCACATATAAATAAGCATCTGCCGCAACATTACCTTTGGTATTGTAAAGCTTTTCAAACAGAGCAATAAGCGCATCTGGGCTTAGTTTAATTTTGATTTCACGTGCCAGTTCTAAATAGTCCGCACGATCTGCATTAAACTGCTCAAGCATATCTTCAATCGATTTAATATCCATCTCAAAACTATCATCCGCATCCAAATAACGCTCCATCATACGACGAAACGTTCGCTTATCAGGGGCAAAATCATAACGCTTAATTTCATTGAAACTCGCAATATTTAAAAGCGCATCATAGGCTTTGATGCACAGTTCACTCTCTTTATCTTTACATGTTTTCAATACTTCAAAAGCATATTTTGGCTCACTGTTCAAACGATTGATGCTGTTTTGAATCACCAAAGGATTCTCTTTTGTTAGTTTGTACTTTTTTAAGTCTTCATAATTGCCTGCATGGATACTTCGAGCAACGTCATGTGCTTTTGCAAGTTCTGCATCAAAAAGCGTGACATCGGCATTCGCATCAAATTTCATCACGCTTAGCATGTCGCCTACTGCTTTGAAACCTTCCGTTTTAAACGAACCATTTCCTTTTTCACTCAAAATACGAAGCTTTGCAACCTCTTTAAAGGTCTCAAAGTCTTTTTTCAAGGCTCTTTGATGTAAAAAGTCTTTGAAGTTATAAAACACCAAGTGTATGATGGTCGCTACAAACAAAAGAATAACAGGGACAATAACCCATACCGCGATTGGCATATTCAACGATAGACCAAAAAGTTCAAGCGTATAGAGCTCTCCATTAAAACTATAGACATACAGTCCTACGGCTATCATATAAATAAGTGTCAAAAGGATATAACGTTTGATTCCCATACTTTTTTCCTATTTGTTTTTGGCAGATTTTTCGATAATTTCACGACACACGATGCAATAACGCGCATGAGGTTTGACTTTTAAGCGTTGAAAGCCTATATCTTCTTCGCACATTTCACAAATACCATAACTGTTATTACGAATCTTGTTGAGGGCAAATTCAATCTCACCTAGCTCTCGCATCTGTTGCGCACTAATGGCTTGTTCTATCATACGATCCGTACTGACAGAAGCATGGTCTGCTTCATCACCTACTTCATTGTCTTTTAAATCTTCTATCTCTCGCATCGAATCTTCGATATTTTTCTTGATTTGCACTTTTCTTTCTTTAAGGATGTCCTCAAAGTGCTTCAACTCATGCTCTCTCATTCCCGTTTTCCTTTAAAAAAAATTGGCCTTATTATAATCAACTACTTATGATACGGATGGTTGTTTTTTATACACAACCCACGATAAATCTGCTCAAACAAAACCACTTTCGCAATTTTGTGCGCATATGTTAATCTACTTAAACTTATAATCTTTTGAGTTTGTTGCAAAAAAGCACGTTCAAACCCAAAAGCACCTCCAATAAAAAAGTTAACACTCACATCGTGTTCAAAAAGGCTACTAAATTCATGAGAGTTTACATGTAATCCCTCAACATCCAACGCAACATTGTACCCTTTTAAAAATGGTTCATACGCTTTAGTATAAGAAGCACGTGCTTCTTTTTCTCCAAGACTTTGAGAGAGGGCAATTTGTTTGTTAAATATCTTAATCTCTTCGACTTTCGCAAATCGAGAAATCATCTTTGTAAATTCTTGGGCAATACCTTCAAGGGCTTTATCGCTACTTTTTTCGATGGTAAAAACCTTAATATGCATTATTTAAACCGTAATTCAAATTCGCCTTTACCGCAATGCTCACCCAAAAGTTTGAGTAAATCGGCGACGACTTTTTTCATCTCAGTACGTGTAACGATCATATCAATCAAACCATGGCTCAATAAAAACTCTGCACGCTGAAAGCCTTCAGGAAGGTCTGCACCAATGGTTTGCTTAATAACCCTTTGCCCCGCAAAACCAACCAATGCACCTGGTTCTGCCATGATAATATCGCCAAGAAACGCAAATGATGCACTCACCCCACCCATCGTTGGGTCGGTTAAAATAGAAATATAAGGTAATTTTGCTTCTGCAAGTTTGGCTAAGGCAGCTGACGTTTTGGACATCTGTAATAATGAAAATGTACTCTCTTGCATACGAGCACCACCACTGGCACTGACAATGATAAGCCCTTCTTTATTAGCGATAGCGCGATTAATCGCACGAACGATTTTTTCACCCTCAACCGAGCCTAAACTTCCACCCATAAACGCAAAATCAAAAACAACAAGCTGTGTTGCAATGCCTTCAATGGTACATGCCCCACACACCACAGAAGAGGTTTTGCCTGTTTTTTCTTCGGCTTCTTCAATACGCTTTTTATACGATTTTTTATCCACAAATTTTAAAGGGTCCACAGGAGCCAAGTTGGCATCAAACTCAACAAAACTACCCTCATCACACAGTTGCTCGATGCGCTGCTTTGCTGAAATTCGCATATGGAAGCCACATTTTGGGCAGACATTGAAACGCTGTTCAATCTCTTTGTAATACATCAGTGATTGACACTCACTACACTTCACCCAATGGCTTGGGGCTTCACTTGGGGCTGATTGTGTTTTTCGTATTTTGCTAAAAATTTCTGCAAATCGCATCGTAGGTTTATCCTCTTTTTAAGCTAATTGCTTATAAATAATTGGGAGATTTTATCGAAAATTTCCTTATCTTTACTTACGAGGAAAATATCGTCCTTAAAATAGGTGTATAAATCCTCACACATAAAAAGTCCTGCTTCGACATCATAAGAGCGCATCACCCCTTCATACAGCACAAAAGAGACTTCATGCGCATAGGCTAGCGAAAGGGCAAAAGCTCCAGGTGAGCGATATTTTAGACCTAAGGTATGGAGCTTTGGAAGTACTTTTTTGGAACAATAGGAGCGCTCAAAAATACCTACTTTTGAAAAAGCGTTACATGTAACGTGCTCAAACGTATCACGATGAAGTTTTCCTTTACGAAGCCCCTTGGAATTTTTAATAAAAACGTCACCATTGGCAAGATTGGTAATGATGGCTTGTGTGCATTTTCCCGCTTTTTTATACGCAACAGAAGTTCCAAAATAGGGAAGATGAGAGAGGAGATTATCGCTTCCATCGATGGGGTCGATGATAATTTCTATTGGGTTTTGTGTGTTAGAAAATACACCACTTTCTTCAGAATAAATGGTGCCAAAAGAGTTGAGATGTCTTACAAAAATCTCTTCTGCTAGTAAATCAATACCTGAGCTGATATCGCCACCTGCACCCACTTCAAAGGGTTGATAATCTTTGTCTATCAACCCTTTTACATGTAACGCATGAAAGAGTTCTTTGTTTGCGTTTAAGACGGCTTCAATAAATGCCACAATGCTCTATCCAAGCAATTTTTTAATGATGTGATGTGCGGCTTCTTTTCCCTCTTTTGCTGCGGTAACAACCAAATCGGAACCTCGCTTACAATCTCCACCCGCATAAACACCTAGCTTACTGGTTTGGTAATCTTTACCAACCACGATACAGCCTGATTTATTTACTTCAATACCATTTTCTGCTAAAAAGCTAGGAACGGTTGGCGAAAAACCCAAAGCAAAAATAATCACATCAGCATCCACTCTAAAGTCTCCACCTTTGACGATTTCAACACACTGACGACATGAAGCATCTTTGGAGCCTAACATTGTTTTGTGCATATCGATGCCAATCACATGTCCCTCAGAGTTCACCAAAATCTCTTTTGGTGTCACATTAAAGACAAACTCAGCACCCTCTTCGATGGCATTTTTAAACTCTTTTTTGCTTCCTGGCATATTGTATTTATCACGTCTGTAAAGACAGGTCACACTTTTTGCACCCTCACGAATAGAGCTTCTCAAACAATCCATCGCCGTATCGCCACCACCGACAACCACAACGTGTTTGCCTTTGACTTCATACTTCTTATCGTATGCTTCATTAAAGAGTTTTTTCTGAATGGCACGTAGAAAATCAATCGCACTAAAGACACCTGAGGCATTTTCATTGGCAATATTCGCTTTTCGTGAACTCTCAGCACCAATCCCTAAAAAGATAGCATCATGGTTATGAGCAATCTCATCAAAAGAGATATCTTTACCCACTTGCGTATTTACATGTAAAGAGGCTCCTGCTTCTTGAAGCCACAGCATTCTTCGCGCCACAACGTCTTTATCGAGTTTGAAACCGGGGATTCCATAGGTTAAAAGTCCACCCGCTTTATTTTGTCTATCATACAAACTTACCGCAATACCCGCACGAAGTAAATAAGTCGCACACGCCATCCCCGCAGGTCCTGCTCCGATAATCGCTACTTTTTTCTTGGTTGTAATGCCAGGAAATGTTGGCTTTAACCCTTTTTTAAATCCCTCTTCAGAAATAAAGGTCTCAATCGCACCAATGGTAATCGCACCATGCCCATCATTAAGCGTACAATCGCCCTCACACAATCTATCCTGAGGACAGATGCGCCCTGTGATTTCAGGGAAAGGGTTGGTTTCATTGGAGAGCTTAAAAGAGAGCTCTCTGTTCATCGCACTGGTTGACTTGAGCCAAAAAGGGATGTAGTTGTGCAAAGGACATTTACTATGACAAAATGGATCACCACACTGAATACAACGATCCGCTTGTGCACTCGCATCTTCACGAGAAAAAATCTCATAAATTTCTTTAAAATCTTTAACCCTATCCCCACTGGAGCGTTTTCGTGGTTCGTATCTTTCTTCATTGACAAAATTTTGCATCTTAGTCTCCTTGCTCAGGATTGAGTGGAACCTTGGTCATATCTTTTGGTCGCACCATCCAAAAATCTCTTACCGCATGGCGGAAGTTCTCTAAAATTTGTGTTGCTTTAAAGCTCGCTGTTTCATTGATATGGGTACGCAACAATCGTTTTAAGAAGTGACGCGCTTCGTCCATATCATCGGTGTCAATACGCTCAGCAATCACCAGTTCTTGGTTGAGCTTATCGATAAAATCACGTGATTCATCATACACAAAGGCAATTCCCCCTGTCATACCCGCACCAAAGTTCACACCCGTGTTTCCAAGAATGGCAACAACACCACCTGTCATGTATTCACACGCATGATCACCCGTTCCTTCAACCACTGAGGTAGCCCCAGAATTTCGTACACAAAAACGCTCACCCACATTTCCAGCGACAAAGAGTTTTCCGCCCGTTGCACCATACAAACATGTGTTACCGGCACACGAATAACCTCTGCCTTGGAATTTTGGAGCGATGACAATCTTGCCACCGTTCATTCCTTTTCCAACGTAATCATTCGCTGTACCTTTTAGGTTAATCGAAATTCCATTGGCTAAAAATGCACCCAAAGATTGACCTGCTACACCATTGAGTCTAAAGCTGATGCTATCGTCTTTTAAACCTTTATTGCCATAAAACTTCGCAATTTCTCCACTGATGAGCGTTCCAAAGCTTCGGTTCGTATTTGCGATTTTTTTATGTAAAACCACTTTTTCTTGTGGATTTTCAATCACTTTGTAGATTTCTTTCAAAATCTCTTTTTCAAATTCATTTTTGTCAAACGGGTCGTTTGCTTTGCCATTATGCGTGTTTGGACCTTCCAGTCGCATCAATATCGAAGAGAAATCAAACTTTTTCGCAAAGCTATCATCAATTACATGTAAAAGATCACTACGTCCAATAATCTCTTCCATATGCGTATAACCAAGGTGTGCAAGAATTTCTCTTACATCTTCGGCTAAGAGCGTAAAGAAATTTACGAGCTTATCGACTGTTCCAACAAAATGTTCTCGAAGCTTCTCATCTTGCGTAGCAACCCCTACCGAACAACGATTCAGATGGCATACACGCAAAATTTTACACCCGATAATTGTTAATGAAAGCGTTCCAAACGCATAACTCTCAGCGCCTAAAAGAGCTGCTTTGATGACATCTAAACCTGTTTTTAAGCCACCATCGGTTTGAAGATGCACGCTATCACGTAGATGATTTGCTTTGAGTGCATTATGCGCTTCACTGAGTCCTATTTCCCAAGGATTTCCTGCAAATTTGATAGACGTCAAAGGTGCAGCTCCCGTACCGCCATCGCCACCAGAGATAATAATTTTATCGGCATACGCTTTAGCCACACCCGCCGCAATCGTTCCAACACCTGCTGTGGAAACAAGTTTAACGGTAATAATCGCATCAGGGTTAATTTGCTTCATATCAAAAATAAGCTGAGCCAAATCCTCAATCGAATAAATATCGTGGTGAGGAGGCGGTGAAATGAGTGTAACCCCTGGAATGGTGTAGCGTAAACTTGCAATCAAAGGTGTGACTTTATGACCTGGAAGCTGTCCGCCCTCTCCTGGCTTTGCACCTTGTGCGACTTTGATTTGAATTTCAGTTGCACTTCTTAAATATTCAGGGGTGACACCAAAACGTCCTGAGGCGATTTGTTTGATTTTAGAGTTTTTAATACTTTTTAAACGCTCTGGCGCTTCACCACCTTCACCTGAGTTACTCATACCACCGATTTTATTCATAGCCTCTGCTAATGCTTCATGTGCTTCAGGAGAGATGGAACCTAAACTCATCGCAGCCGTTGCAAAACGTTTAAAAATATCTTCTTTACTCTCAACTTTATCTAACGCGATAGGCTCACGATCAGATTTGAGTTCAAAAAAGTCACGTACCATTTTAAAACCACGGTTATTGACCAGCTTTGTAAATTCGTGGAAATCTTTTTTCTCACCGGTTACTGTCGCTTTATGAATCGCATGAATCGCATGTGGATGGTAGTCATGAAACTCTTTACCATCAATGTATTTGTAAAATCCACCAATTTCTAAAGGGAAGAGTTTTGTGGCAAGATTGAGCTCATACGCTAACGCATGATTACGATTGAGGCGTGATTCGATATCTTCGTATCCAAGTCCTGGGATTAAAGAAATAGCACCATTAAAACACTCATTGACGATATCATTTGAAAGACCAATCACATCAAATAAGGCTGAGTTTTGATACGATGCAATCGTCGCAATCCCCATCTTTGACATCACTTTCATAAGCCCTTGACCGAGTGCATGGTTGATATTCTTAAGACGTGTTTTGATTTCATAAGCACCTAAATTGCTTTTTTTGCAAGCATCGAGTGCTGTTGCATAAAGCAAATAAGGATAAATCGCACTCGCACCAAACCCTATCATACACGCACTTGAATGTGAATCAATAATCTCACCTGAAATAGCCACGATGGAAGCTAAGGAGCGCACACCCTCGTCTAATAAGACTTGATTAACCCGTCCAATCACCATTGGCATTGGCATCGGTTTTAGCTTCTCATTCATGCCTCTGTCATCTAAAAAGATAACACGCACACCTTCATTTTTAACCGCTTGAACGATATCATACGCCAAATCTTCAAGACTCCCTTTGAGATTATCTTCAAAAAGGGTTGAAAAGTATCTATTTTTATATTCAGGCTTATAACGAGGTTTACTTGGATCACCAAAAGAGACTAGAACTTCGTATTTTTCTTGCATCAAGACAGGTGAAATTGTCTTAATGTATACCGCATGTTCTGGGCTTTCTTCTAAGATATTGCGAATTTCACCAAAACCTGTGGTTAAACTCATAACAACTTTTTCACGAATCGGGTCAATCGGTGGGTTGGTGACTTGTGCAAATTTTTGTTTGAAATAGTCGCTAAAATTACGTTGAACTTGACTAAAGGCAGCGACAGGCGTATCGTCTCCCATCGAACCAACACCTTCTTTACCATCTTTCATCATTGGCTCAATCACCATATTATTGACTTCTTGCGTGATGTTAAAGAAACGTTGTTCAAGCTCTAAATTTTCTCTGACATAATCTTCTGTTTTTGAAAAAGGAATATCCACAAACTCTTGCAAGTAGACAAGCCCTTTATTAAGCCACTCTGTATAGGTATTGGAGCTTTTGAGATAGTCATTAATATCTTCATTTTTCATAATTTTGCCAAATTTTAGGTCAATCCCTATCATTTGACCACTTTGCAATCTTCCACGCTCAATGATATTTTCTTCATCAATATCTAAAACACCATACTCTGATGAGATAATGATACGGTCATCTTTTGTGATAATAAACTTTGCAGGGCGAAGACCATTTCTATCCAAAACACACGCGATATGACGACCATCGGTTAAAGAGATTGCCGCCGGTCCATCCCATGGCTCAAAATTAATACTAGAGTATTCGTAAAACGCTCGAAGCTCAGAATCCATATGAGGCGCATTTTGCCAAGGAGCTGGGATAAGAGAGCGTACGGCTTTGAAAAAGTCAAAACCATTGATGAGCATAAATTCAAACATATTGTCCAAACTTGCACTATCACTGACGTCATCTGTGGTGAGTGGAAATAACTTATTGAGTTCTTCTTGTGAAAAAAGTGCACTTTTCATGCATTCGCTTTTCACTTGTGTGAAAAAACGATTGGCTGAGATGGAGTTAATTTCACCATTGTGTGCCAAAGTACGGAAAGGTTGTGCTAGTTTCCATTTTGGAAGGGTATTGGTTGAAAAACGTTGATGAAAGAGTGCAAAGGTTGCTTTAAACGCGGCATCACTTAAATCGGGGAAAAATGTTTTAATATACGTTGGCATCACCAACCCTTTGTACGAA
Organism: uncultured Sulfurospirillum sp.; assembly: GCA_964441765.1. Lineage (GTDB taxonomy): Bacteria > Campylobacterota > Campylobacteria > Campylobacterales > Sulfurospirillaceae > Sulfurospirillum. Next base: position 54,783 of record CAYTVI010000003.1, on the reverse strand, counting down.
ACCACTTTACTGGAAAACGATGCGATGTAAAACTCACTCTCGTGCGCCAATTTTCGCTCAACCAATTTACGTGTCAAATACAATAATGCTTCAAAACGCTTCGTTGCGATCAAAGAAGAAGGAGTGACAAAAGCTTGGACGATTTTCGGTAGTGTTTCAAGAGCTAGCTTTCCAAGCGCTTTAATCTTAACAGGAACTTCACGGTACAAAAGGACTTTAAGGTCATTTTGCTCACAGGTGTCTTCAAAAACTTTTTTTTGTTCATCGTTATGCATAAAAATCATAGCAACCGCAAACTGTTTAGGAAGGTCAACACCTAATTTGTGCGCTTCTTGTTTCATAAATTCTGTTGGCATGGAAAAAAGTAATCCACTACCATCACCACTTTTACCATCTGCCGCAATAGCACCTCGATGCATCATACGCTCTAAAGCGCAAATTGCATCTTCAACAGTGTTATGGGTTGGAATATTTTTGACGTTTGCGATTAAACCAAAACCGCAGTTATCTTTAAATCCTCTGATAAGATCCATCTCACAAGCCTTGTGTGGAATTATTCGCCAAAATCTGACAAATTTTAAGCTAAAAGCGACGGATATTACATAAAATTTGCTTATTTTTCAATTAATTCCTATTTTATGGGCTTTAAAACACTTTACTTATCATATTAATTATTAAAATAAAATAAAACTTATATCATAAAATATCACTATTAATTTATTTCTTTTATAATAAGAAAATTTTGAGATGCTACAATACTCTCATGCAAGGATTTATTATCAACATTACTCGTGTCAAAGACGAAGATTTAATCGTAACAATTCTCACGCAAGAGATGATTAAAACAGCTTATAGATTTTACGGTGCACGTCATTCTACAATTCATTTAGGGTATAAAATCGACTTTGAAACACTCCACTCCTTAAAGTCTTCTCTTCCTCAGCTACGCTCGGTCATGCATCTTGGTCACACATGGAACTCTAGCAGGGAACGTATGCTCATTTGGCAATCTTTTGTAAAACTTTTCTATCAACATCTTAAAGATATTGCCACCATTGATACGTTTTATTTTGACTTACTCGAATCATGCGCACACATTTGGCATCAACAAAACCCTAAGCGTATTGCGATTGAAGCCTACGTTAAGCTTTTAAGCTATGAGGGACGATTGCACGATGATTTTATCTGCTTTAACTGCGATGAGCTTGTTGAGACAGATTTAACCCTCATCCGAGGCTTTCTACCTGCCCATCAGCACTGCGCATGGAATCAAGCGATGAATGCTTTACATGTAAAAACACTTTTTGAAAATCATAGCACGATTGCATTGGAAGACGATGCGATTGATAGGCTTTGGAAAGTTGTCTTAGAGGGTTTTTAAAAGAAAAAGAGCAATGAAAATTGCTCTTTGAAAGATACTAGTAGGCTAAAAACTCTTTTTGTGAAAAGCTTGAGGTGTGAATATTTTCAAAAGCACGTTTGAGTGAGATAAAAAGCTCATGGTTTTCTGCTTCCATACGCGCAAGCATCTCCTTTGTTTGCGCACGTGCAACGGGCATTTTGACATCAAATCGCATCGCAGGACAAGCTTCATCTCCGATGATAGGCATATTTGCCTCTTTTGCACACTCTCGAAGCTGTCTTTCACGTACGTGAATCAAAGGGCGGATAACATGCAATCCTTTTTCAGTTTTGTAAATCGGAGGCATGGAACGTAGTGAACCGTTATGAGAAAAGTTCATAAAAAAACTCTCCACAGCATCATCTAAGTGATGAGCAAGCGCTAATTTTTGATAGCCATTTTCTAACGCATATGTGTAAAGTGCACCTCTTCGCATACGCGAAAAAAAGCTACAAAAAGAGGAATTGGCACGAATTTTTTCTTGCGCTAATTCAAAGATTTTTGTATCCACAATCTCATGGTCTATTTCGTGTTCCACACAATGCTGATGCAAGGTTTCAAGTGCTTCTCCCATCCCATACGCTATAGTCACTGCTTTAAATTCAAATTTAAAAGGAGCCACGCGTTGCATATGCTTCAAAACATGCGCAAGGCTAAGCGAGTCTTTTCCTCCACTTAGCCCTAAAAGAATCTTATCACCTTCCCCAATCAAGGTGTACTTGGCGTTTGTTTGACCAACCGTTCGTAATAAGCGTTTACTGATATTAATCATGTGCCAATGCGTCCATAATACCAATCATCAATGCAGCACTCTCTTTTGCCGCTGTTTCTAAAAAGGTATCAAAACTAAATCCCGCATCCATATCTGCCGCATCACTGATAGCACGTAAAATACAAAATGGTGTATGAAGAGCATCACAGACAACAGCGACAGAAGCGCCTTCCATTTCTAAAGCATCTGCGTTAAATGTTGTCCCAATCCATGTTTTTTTTGCTTCATCGCAAATAAATTGATCACCCGTGGCAATAATACCCTCTAAAATAGCTTTTCCTTGCGCGTGTGCTACACGTTTTGCCACCTCGGTTAAAGCTTTATCTGTTTCAATGTAAACAGAGCCTCCTGGAACATAGCCATATGGATGTCCAAAAGCGCTGATATCTAAATCGTGTTGTGCCAACTTTGTGGCAACAACCAAATCACCAATTTTAAGGTTTGGGTTAATGGCTCCTGCAACACCTGAAAAAAGAAGCTTTTGTGCGCCAAATTTTTCAATCAATGTTGAAGCGGTTAAACTAGCATTGACTTTGCCAATTTTGCTATAAGCAATCACTAATTCTAAGCCTTTGTACTGCGTTAAATAGTAATTGTTTTTTGCAAATTCGACCGTTTTATACTCTTTAAAATAAGCAAGTAATGGTGCAATTTCTTCTTGCATCGCACCCATAATAGCTATCTTCATATCTTTCCTTTAATGATTCAAAAGTGAAAGCACTTCTTCAAGGCTTTTCATATCAGTAATACTGTGCGTTGGTTTTGATGTAATACGTTTGTTGAGCCCTTTTAAGACATTGCCACCAAACTCTATAAACATATCGGTTGTCTCTTCTACATGTAAAATAGAATGTTTGTATTTTACAGGTGAAACTAGCTGTTCACAAAGAAGTTTTTTGGCATCCTCTGCGCTTTGATAAGCCGTTGCAGTCACATTTGAGATGATAGGGGCAGTAAAATGATTTTTGAGCCATTGGTCTAAGAAATGTTCAAGGGATGCTTGTGCGCTTGCCAAAAGCGGACAGTGGCTTGCGACAGACATTGCTAAAAGAACACTTTTTTTAGCACCCGCTTCTTTAAAAGTCAGTTCAAGAGAAGCTAAATCATCGCGGTTACCAGCAATAACGATTTGCCCATCACCATTATAATTTGCCGCCCATACTTTTTTACCCTCTTCTCTGGCTTTACATGTAAGCGTTTCTACAATAGTATCATCTAATCCAAGAAGTGCCATCATGCCAGCATTTTGTCCCTCGCAGGCTTGTTTCATCAAAAGTCCTCTTTGATGCACCAATGCAACAGCATCACAATAATCCATAGCACCTGTCGCACTAAGAGCTGAAAACTCTCCAAGTGAATGCCCCAAAAACGATTGAGGTACACTCGTAGACGCATGAGCAAAAAGGCGATACGCTATAAGGCTTACAAGCAAAATAGCAGGCTGTGCAAATTCTGTTTGTTCTAACTTATCATTCTCTTCAAACAAAAGATGTTTTAAATCAAAGCCCAAACGTTCACTCGCACTTTCAATCATCTCTTTGGCCAATAGGCTATTGTCATAAAAATCTTTTCCCATCCCTATTTTTTGGCTTCCTTGTCCAGGAAAAATAAAAACTGTTTTATTCATTGATTAACCTTTACAATAATAGATAATTTCAAAAGTATGAAGAGACTATTCGATATGCAATCGATCTTTATAGTCGTTAATTTTTTTACGCAGTGTATTACGGTTGAGTCCAAATTTTTCACTGATAGAGAGTTGTGAACCAAATTTGGCATAGCCACTTCGTATCATAGGGACATCAAAGAGATAGAGTAAATCACGATAATCATTGCGACCGCCAATACGTTCCGATAAAAATCGTTCCATCATGCAAAGAATCTCCTCTTCACCAAAAGAGTTCATCAAATAGGCATTATAGACTGAACGGCGTAGAGAATAACAGTTTTTACTCAAATCAGGCACAATTTCTTTTAAAGAAACTTCTTCTCCCAGACCGCCATCAAACATCATGTGCGCTTCAGAAGCAAATTTTTCCATGAGAGGAAAAACATCTTCCATACGCTCTCTTAAAGGAGGAATTGTAATTTTTAGACTGAAAAATTCATCCGTTAAAGACTCACCTATGGGGAGGCTTGATGTTGCTATGATACGTGTCTTATGCGCATCGAGTGCTATTTTTAATTTTTTATAATTGGAAATTTTATGGAAATTTTTTACAATGAGACTGCTATTTGTTTCAATTAAAGCTAATAGCTCATTAAATGAACTTGCATCAACGACAGGCGCACTTATGATATGGCGAGCTAAGGTCTCTTTTCCAACACCGTGTTCACCTAAGACGAGCGCATTGATCGTGACGCTTTTAAGAAGATTTGCCGACTTAAGAGCCTCAATAGAGGCTCTTGATTTTGCTATATAATTAGTGTGATCCACAACATCCGCCACCATGAGCATGATGTGCGCCACCGCAACAACCATCTTCCCCATGATTATGGTCATGATCATGACCACCGCAACATCCGTCTTCTTCGTCATCATTTGTAGTGTGGCAACTGCCACCTGATCCACATCCACAACCACCGTGTGATGAGCCAACGTAACCGTTTAATATCTCATCAGCAGTTGCATCGCGTACTTCAACAACACTTACAGCAAATAAAAGATCTTTACCCGCTAAAGGGTGATTAAAATCAATTTCGACTGTTTCATCATTGAAACTTTTTACAATAACTTGTACCGTCTCACCATGTTCACCTTGACCATAAAGTGTCATACCAGCGGTTAACTCTAATCCTGCAAATTGTTCTTTTGGCAATACTTGAACAGCATTATTATCATAAACACCATAAGCATCTGCAGCTGCAACAGTTATATCAGCACTTGAGCCAACAGAAAGCTCTTTAATTTTCTCTTCTAATCCAGGAATAATTTGACCTTTTCCTACGATAAAAGAGAGTGGCGCTGCACTTAAGTTTGTATCCAATATCTCACCATTATCAACGTCTTTGAGTTCATAATGGATAGAGACAACTTGATTTTCATTAATACTCATCTCTTCTCCCTTAATTTTTAAACGAAGAGATTTTAACATAAGTTTTTTGTATGTGCCCTTAGGCGAGAAGTGTAAGTCTATTTTTTATGCAAGAAAATGTTTATTATTTAACTTTTTTAGCTTCAGGGGAGTCTGGATAGCTCTCTTTAAGAGCCTTGTAAAAGCTTTGTGCTTCTTTAGTTTTACCTAATTTTTCGAAAGAAGATGCCGTATGATAGAGAAGTGTAGGGGTATAAGCAGCTTTATCAAAGAGTGAAATACTCGTTTTATAATGCTCAATAGCACTTGCATAAGATTTTTGCGTATATGAAATTTCACCTAAATTGAAATTAACTTTCGCAGGCTTATAGTTACGATTCAAAAGCTCCGAATAAAGTACTTTAGCCTCATTGAACGATTTTTTATCAAATAATTCATCCGCTTCTTTAATAAGCGTCGCACTATCTTTCGATGCTAATTCTTTAGGTGTAGGTACTTTTACTTTTGTGTCAACCTTAGAATTTTCAGTTGCAACTGGTGCAGCAGGCGTTGTTTTTCCTTTGCCTTTAACTTCATTGACCAATTGATCAAATTTTTCTTTAGGGACATAATTTTTGTTAATTGAGTCAATTAAAGAACCCAACTCGCCAAGAACCACCTTGACTTTTTCCTGATTATCAAGTTGAATTTTTCTACTCTCTTCAACGTATTCTTTTAATTTAAGATTTTCTTCTTCAAGTTGACGCATACGTTCATCTGTTTTAGCAATCTTATTATTATAACTTTCAATAACAGAGCGCATTCCCTCTAACTGCTCAGTCACTGTGCCAAGTTCTGCTTTGACACTACCAACACTTTCATTAAGATTTGCAACTTTTTGAGTACTTTGAAGAATTTTTTTCTCGCTAGATGTTAAACCATAAGGACTTGGACTATTAATATCACCTGCTGAAAAGGCTGAAGGTTCATTAGATAGCGCTACTACAGGAAGTAGTAACGCTATTAATGAAAGAGAAGCTATTTGTTTCATAATAACAATTATGGAAGTACTTTAAACTCTGCTCTTCTGTTTTTATCCCAACATGCTTTGTTGTGATCTGTACATGAAGGATTGCTCTCACCGTAGCTTACTACAGTAATTCTATCAGCGTTCATACCTTTCGCAACTAAACCATCTTTAACACTTTTTGCTCTTTTAAGACCAAGTGCATAGTTGTATTCATCTGTACCGAATTCGTCACAATTGCCTTCAACTTTAATTGAAAAACCTTTTGCTTCAGAAGAATTGAACAATGCAGCATTTGCATCGATATTTGCTTGTTGATCTTTACGAATATTGAATTTGTCAAAATCAAAATAGATTACTTTAGAATTAGCTTCTAAAGAAGCGATTAATTTTTGTAACGCACTCATACCGTCATTTGTTGCGCCTTTTGTATCGCCTGCTGTACCTTTAGTCATATCAACCTCAGGACTTTTTTGACTACAACCAGTCAAAACCAAAACTGCTACCGCTAAGCTTGTTAAAGCTAATTTACCCATTATTAGATCCTTTTTTAAGTTTCACTTTTAAAACTTCGGAATTATACCACATTTTTTTTAAATTTTACCAATCAATTGACTGTAATTTACCAGTTTTTAATGGAAAATGATACGTTTTGTTAGCGTTTAGGCGCACAATACCTAAAGCGCTTTGATTTTGATACTGTTTAATAAACATAATTGTATCAGGATCTTTCGCAAAACGAGGGTAAAGATTCTCTCCTGTTGCCGTTAATTGCCTAATATAATCTGTTTTTGTGGAAATCAAATAAAGATTAAACGTATTACGTCCAAACTCACTTTTATCTTCTCGGCTTGAATAAACAATATAATTATCATAAGCTGATGCTGAATTGTTATTTTTACCATGATAAACCATTTGCTCGACATTTTTGTCATTAATTCCTTGCGCAAAAATATTTGCATACCCTAATCGATCTGAAACAAAAACGATTCGCTGATCGTTGTCTATAAAATTACCATTAACATCAATGCCAGAATACTCGGTAATTTTTTGAATTTTCTTTGTTTGTAAATCATATAAATAGATATCTGTTTGATCTTTTGGAGCCATAGTCAAAAGTAATTTTTTCCCATCTTTTGATACGTCTGAACAAACGACCATACCAGAGCTCGATATAATGCTTCTTCGACTTCCATCTTTTAAATCATATCTGTAAATAGCAGGTTCTGCTCCATTGTAAGAAGTATAGTAGAAAACATTTTGCTCTGCATTTCCCCATTTTGGGAAAATATTCAGTCCACCTGTCACCATAACTTTTTGATACGTCAACGTATAATCAGAAAGAACGATCTCACTTTTCTTTGCTTCTGTATAACGTGCAAATAAGACAGATTGCTCCATCCATTTAATAGAAGGAGCTCCAATTTGATCATTTGCTTCAGAAACTATTTTGTGTGCCAAAAAAGGATATCTTTTTTTATCATTTAAGACATAAGAACGCTCAGACGTTGTTGTGCCGGTACGAGCATTAATTAATTTTACATTAGCAGATGCACTGTTTAAATCTTGTGTCACACTAAAACGTAAAATTAGATCTACTTTCTTATCAGAGAGAAAATTTTCAATGGGCCCTCCCTCATAACTACTTTGAAGATACTCATCTTCAACACGAAAGTGACTACTCACACGTAAATCACCAGCAATAAGTTTAAAAAGGCTTTTTCTAAACTCTAAATCAACATTTTTTGGGCTTGCATCTTGGATAGCAATTTTTGGTAAAACGTCTATTTTTTTAACAATTTCAACGGTTGCATCAGCTGCAAAACTCATAATACATGCACATAAAAAAAGAAACACGTGTTTAAAAAACATATTTACTCCATAATATCTTTAAAATCAACCTGCATCTCAAACAGTGGTCCTTTATCATATTTTGGGAACTCTTCTCCCTCCATTGTTTTTAGGAACTCTTTGAGCTTGGTATTGAAGTCATTATTATAGGACAAAGAAACTATTTTATAACTAAAAGCTCCCTTATCACTTACTTTTATAAGCACTTTTGCAACATTACCGCTTTCTGTATCAACAGTCTTTTGCCAATTTTCTTCAAGTATTTCTTGTACTTTCCCGATAAAAGGGTCAAACTTGCCATCACGTTTTGTATCAATCAAATGTTTTTGTTCAGCAAAATTAAGTGAGTTTGCAATTTTTGAAGCAACATCTTCGCTCTTTTGTTTTGTCTCTTCTTGGTTTGGTTTTACGCGCGTTTTTGGCGTTTGATCTTTTTTCTGTTCTTTTGCATCTGGTGGGAGTTTTGACGTATTGATATCTTCAAACAACCCTCTTAGGGAAGTACTTTTAACAGCTTCTTTAGGTGATGAAGCCGTTTTTTTCTCTTCACTTGGTTTTTCAGCAGGTTTTGGTTGTTCAACAGGTTTTTCAACTTCTACTTTTTTGCGCTCTTCTTTCATTTTATCTGAATCATTTTTTTTGCGTTCAACCAAGCTTACATGTAACAACTCATCTTTTTTTGAAGTATAGTTTTCATTGGTTTTTTTCTGATGGATGACAAGATAAATAAAAAAAATAAGCAAAATAACATAGAGTAAGATAGATAGCATCCATCCTAAAGAGGCATATTTATTTACATTCGACACGTTAACTATCCATTGGTTTCTAACGATATGTTCGTAAATCCTGCCTGTTTAATCGTTTTAAGTACGAACATGACATCTTTATAAGATAGCCCTTCGTCAGCTTTGATATAGACAATACTTTTAAGTGGATATTTACTTTTTTGCATCGTAAAATTGTCAGGAAATTCTGAAAGTAAAAAACTATCATTTTTAAGATAGACTTTACGATCTTTAGTGACGCGAACTTCTAGTTCTGGCAATTTATTTACAACCGAAGATTTACTTCCATCAGGAAGTTTAATAACTTCTTCATACACAAGCGCTGGCGTTGTTACCATTAAAATGGCAAGCAACACCAACATAATATCAACAAGTGGCGTAATATTCAGTTCTGGAACTTCATCTAATTGACTGGTCATTTAGCTCTCTTTTTTATTTTCATTATTGGAGAGTAAAATATCCACTTCTCTTTGTACATAAACAATCACTTCATACGCTTTTCTTCGCAAAAACAAGTTAGCACTATACGCAGGAATTGCAACAAAAATACCAGCGGCTGTTGCTACCAGTGCTTCACTAATAGCGGGTGCAATAACACCTAAGGAAGCACTTCCTGATTGTCCTAATCCACTAAAAGTTTCTAAAATAGAAACAACTGTTCCAAAAAGTCCAATAAAAGGAGCCGTTGAAGCAATAATGGAAAGCATCCAAAAGCCACTGGTTGCATTTTTTTCAGCAACATTTTTACATACATTTAATAGCTTTTCTGAATGCACTGACGCCCCAGAACATCTACGTAAAATAGAATCATCTCGTACATTACGAGCTCCCATCAACATGGACTCTAGTGAACTTTTTTCAATAGAAAGCCAATGATTTAAATACATATACCTTCCAAACAGAATACCAAACGTGATGATAAAATAAATAGAAAGCCAAATCATAATAACCCATGTAAAAAAACCACTACGTGAAGCAAAATTTAATGCAATATCAATTCCAGACATAATTTACTAAAGCTTTCGTGTTTTTGTAATAGCTTCGATTCGTGATGTTGCAATAGCAATAGCAATATCAGAATCTCCAATACTTTTTAAAAGTTCTTTTGCAGCGTCTAATGACTTAGCAATTTCACTTTCACTGCTTCCCCCAATGGAAACAGCACCATCAGCCAAGACAGTGACAGAATTTTCATCCACTTTGACATGTCCCCAATTGATAGCGACAACATCATGATTACCATCTCCAAGCTCAATATCAATAATTCCCGCATTTAAAAGAGTTACAAGTGAAGCGTGATTTGGTAAAACACCAAATTCACCTTCACTACCAGGCAATGTAACACTTTTAACATTGTTGGAAAAAATTTGACCCTCAGGAGTAACTATTTCCAATTTTAATGTATTCATCGTTTTACCTTGTGGCTTATATTAACTTTTTAACTTTGCAGCTTTCTCAATAACTTCTTCAATACTTCCAACCATATAAAAAGCAGCTTCTGGTAAATCATCATACTTGCCTTCTAAAATACCTTTAAAGCCTGCGATGGACTCTTCAAGTGTAACATACTTACCAGGACTTCCAGTAAAGACTTCAGCAACGAAGAATGGCTGAGATAAAAATCTTTCAATTTTACGAGCACGATCAACAGTCACTTTATCTTCTTCACTAAGTTCATCCATACCAAGAATGGCGATGATATCTTGTAAATCTTTGTATTTTTGAAGTACTGCTTGTACACCACGAGATACGTTGTAATGCTCGTTGCCTAAAATTTCTGGGTTAAGCATACGTGAACTAGAATCAAGTGGATCAACCGCTGGGTAAATACCTTTTTCAGCAATCGCACGGTTAAGTACGGTTGTTGCATCTAGGTGAGCAAAGACAGTCGCAGGAGCTGGGTCAGTTAAGTCGTCCGCTGGTACGTAAACAGCTTGAACAGAAGTGATTGAACCTTTTTTAGTTGATGTAATTCTCTCTTGGAATTTACCCATTTCACTTGCAAGTGTTGGCTGATACCCAACCGCTGAAGGGATACGTCCAAGAAGCGCTGACATCTCTGCACCAGATTGGGAGAAACGGAAAATGTTATCGATAAACATCAATACATCTAGTCCCATTTCATCACGGAAATACTCAGCCATTGTAAGACCAGTCAAAGCAATACGGTTACGTGCTCCTGGTGGTTCACTCATTTGACCATAACATAAAGCAACTTTATCTAAAACGTTAGAATCTTTCATTTCATGATAAAGATCATTTCCTTCACGTGTTCGTTCACCAACACCTGCAAATACTGAGTAACCACTGTGTTTGAACGCAACGTTGTGAATAAGTTCCATAATAATAACGGTTTTACCAACACCCGCACCACCAAAAAGTCCAACTTTACCACCCTTTGCATAAGGAGCAAGAAGGTCAACGACTTTAATACCTGTTTCAAAAATTTCAGATTTTGTACTTTGCTCTTCAAATTTAGGAGGTTCTCTGTGAATTGACCATTTTGTTTTACCAGAAACTGGTTCTCCTTGGTCAATAACATCACCAATAACGTTAAAAATACGTCCTAAAACTTCTTCACCTACAGGAACTTGAATAGGGTTTCCTAAAGCTTTAACTTCAATACCTCTTGTTAAACCTTCACTCATATCCATCGCAATCGTTCTAACACGGTTATCACCAAGATGTGCAGCTACTTCTAAAATCAATCGTTGTGCTTTACCTTCAACAGTATAATTTACTTCAATAGCTTCATTAATTTGCGGAAGGTAGCCATTAAAATCGACGTCAACAACAGGACCCATAATTTGGCTGATTAATCCATTCATCGAATATTCTCCTTTTCTTTTTTACAAAACAGTTATTTCATAGACTCTACACCACTGATAATCTCGATGAGCTCAGTAGTAATAGACTCTTGTCTAGCTTTATTATAGGCTAAGGTTAAAATACCAACACGCTCTTTAGCATTATTGGTAGCATTTTCCATTGCTTGCATACGTGCGCTATGCTCAGCTGCCAATGAATCAATAAGTGCATAATACATATTGTATTCAAAATACTTTTGTAATAAGGCATCTAGTATTTCTTCTCCACCTTCTTCTGGTTCAAGTTCCATTAAGGAACTTGTCTCAAGAGTCTGAAGAGGTGGTTGAACAGGTACAATATCTGAAATCTTAAGTTCTTGAGAAATCATATTTTTGTAACCATTATGAATTAAAATAACCTTATCTGTCTTTCCTTCAATAAAATCATCAATCGCCGCTTTAATAATTTCTTGTGCTTTTTCATAACTCGGATTTGAACTTACTCCTGCATAAGAGGTAAGAAGTTCAACTCCTTGAAAATTAAAAAATGCAATACCTTTACGGCCAACTGCTCGTAGTCTTACCTTAATATTTTGCTTTTCAGCATCTTTTAACAAATTACGCACGGCTTTAATCGTTTGAATATTAAAGCCACCACATAGACCTTTGTCTGCTGTAACAAAAACAACATCAATCGTTTTTGGCGCATCGTTATTAATAAAAAAGCGACTCTCAATAGAACCATTTTTATATTGATTGATTTTATAAGCAATTTCAGAGAGTACCTCGTTAATTTTAACAGCGTACACGCGTGATTGCTTTGCTGCCATTTCAGCTCGCTTCAACTTAGCCGTTGAAACAAGCTTCATAGCGCGCGTTGTTTTTTGAGTGTTCTGAACACTCTTGATTTTTCGTTTTATCTCTTTAAGGTTTGCCATAGCTTATCCTTACTTAACTGCAAAGGTTGCTTTAAACTCGCCAATTGCCTTATGTAATAGTTCTTCAAGTTCTTTATCAATCGCTTTTTTTGCTTGAAGTTGCTCAATAATCTCTGGGTATCTTGCTTCAACAAATGATTTGAGTTCAGATTCAAAACGACCTACTGATTTAACATCAATACTGTCTAAATACCCTTTTGCACCCGCAAAAATAATCAAAATTTGTTTTTCAACAGCAATTGGTGCATATGGAGGTTGCTTCAAGAGTTCAACCATACGTTGACCACGCTCTAATTGCTTACGGCTTGATTCATCAAGATCACTTGCAAATTGTGCAAATGCTTGGAGTTCACGGTATTGAGCAAGATCAAGTCTCATGGTACCAGCTACTTGTTTTGTTGCTTTAATTTG
>CAYTVI010000003.1:1934-41676 GCA_964441765.1 uncultured Sulfurospirillum sp. | reverse complement strand
GTAGATTGTTTTTGACCAATCGCTACATAAATACATGTAACGTTTTGACCTTTTTGGTTAATGATAGTATCAATTGCAATCGTTGTTTTACCTGTTTGTCTATCACCAATAATAAGCTCTCTTTGTCCTCTACCGATTGGTACAAGTGCATCAATTGCCTTAATACCTGTTTGAAGTGGTTCATGAACTGATTTACGAGCCATAATACCATGTGCTTTTTCTTCAACGAAACGTGTTTCAGTCGCATTGATTGGTCCTTTTGCATCAATAGGATCACCTAAAGAGTTTACAACACGACCAACAAGTGCTTCACCCACAGGTACACGTAAAAGCTTGGCTAAACGTTTTACAGATGAGCCCTCTTTAATAGCATTACTGCTACCAAGAACAACGATACCGACACTTGCTTCTTCTAAGTTAAGTGCCATACCTCTTTCACCATTTTCAAACTCAACCATTTCGCCAGCCATAACATTTTTCAAACCATAAACGTTTGCAACACCATCAGCAACAGATATAACTTTACCTGTCTCTTCAATGTCAACATTTAGTTCAAAGTTCTCGATACGCTCTTTAATGATTGAACTGATTTCATCAGCTTTCATTTTTGCTCCCACAAATAACTCCTTAACATTCTTTTATTTATTTTTATATTGCTTTTAAAATATGTTCACTCATCTGCGCTTTTAAACGATCTAATGAGAAACTAACCTCTACACCCAAGTCATCCAAAGCTATTTTAATTCCTGGATAACTATTTTGTGATGGATGTAACTTGACTTTTGCATTAAACTTTTTACCAAAGTTTTCTTCTAGTGTTGCTATCTGAACTGGTGTCATTTTGAAATTACTCAAAACTTCACCTTCAAATACATTTTTTTTCAAAGAGATTTGGTAATTAAGCTCTTTTGCGATCGAAGGAATGAGCCCTAAACGATCATTCAATACGATTAGCTTAATAAAATTTGAAAATTTCGCTTCTTCAATGTCGATTAACGAAAGTACTAAACTCTCTTTATCTTTTTGAGAAACATCTGGAGAAAGAACAATATTATTGAACTTTGCGATTTTAAATGCTTCTGATACGCTAGTCAATGCTGCATGAATACTTGAAAGTTCTTTTTCATTACAGCTCTCTATAAGAGCATTGACATATTTTTTTGCAATCGCTGTACTCATTATGCCACCTTCTTGTTAATGATATTGACCATCTCATTTTCGTCTAATGCCACAGCGCCCTCTTTAAAAAGTTCATCTAAAATTTCATTGACGATGACACGTTGCATGTGACGCTCTTCAATTTTCACTTTATCATGCATCGCTTTTTCGAGATTTTCAATTTCAGTGTTTGCATCTACTGCAATTTTCTCACTCATCATCACAGCTTCTTTTTTGGCTGTTTCAATTAAAGCCCGCACCGTTACTTTTGCTTCTTCAACTTTTTGCAGTGCTTCTTCTTTTTTACTGTTAGACTCTTTTAATTTCATTTGAATCGAATCTAATTTTTGAGCAATTGAATCTTTGCGACCAAAATAAAATTGTTTTGCAGCACCGGCGACAAAATAATATAAAATTGCAGCAAATATCGTAAAGTTAATAGCTCTTGGTATAATATCTGTTGGTCCACCTGAACCACCACTGGCTAAAAGAATTGCAGGAGCAGCTAACAATAAAAGATATCTTATATTATTCATGCTTTTTTCCTTAAATATGACTTAGTTTAGTTGCAACGCCTTCTTTAAACAAAGGCATTTGCGCTAACAAGTGATTTTTAAAGTCCACTCTGTCAGATTCTAATTTTTTTAAAAAGATTTCGCTTTGTTTATCCAATTCAGCTCTCTTTTGCTCAATTTTCTCCAACGCTTTCTCTTTAGCCTCATTAATAGCTGCTTCTTTAATACGCGAAGCTTCTAACTTTCCCTCAGCGATAATAGCTTCTACTTCTTTATAGTAAGCCGCAACATCGCTAGCATTTTTTCCTGCGTTCTCTAAATCACGATTGATAGCATTGTTTCTATTGTCAATAAATGCTATTAACGGTTGATAAAGGGCTTTGTTTAGAATAAGCAACAAAACCAAGAAAACAGTTCCAGTCACTAGCAGAAGTGCTGGTATGATATCCAACATAGTTTTTACTCCTTTGGTCGAGATAATACTCAATTTTTAAAATTTTATTACAAACGAAAATTTATCTAAGTTTAAAAACGTGCGAATTTTAACATAATTAAGGAAAAGAGTTTATTAAATGAAAAAGAAAATTAACCGATTTTCTCTAATTGTTCTAAAAATGTATCAATTGCTTCGCTGTTTTTAAAATGAATAGTGATAGCATTGCTTTTAGCTTTAACTTCCAAGCCAAGGGCATTTAGCTTGCTTTGAAGCCCTATCATATTGTGTGTAAGACTCTCTTTATTGGTTGTTAATTTTTTACCGCTATTTTCATCACTTGTTTTAAGCTTCTTAACCAATAGCTCCGTATCACGAACACTGAGTTTTTGTCCTAAAATGGTATTAACCACCATTTCTTCCTCTTTAGAATCAAGTCCTACAAGAACTTTTCCATGACCTTGAGAAAGTGTTCCATCGGAGAGGTATTTTTTAGTCTGCTCACTGAGGCTTAAGAGTCTCATTGTATTGGTGATTTGCGTACGACTTTTGTGGATTATTTCAGAAAGACCTTCTTGGGTGATTTTATACTCTTCAATAAGTTCTTTGTATGCAATAGCAAGCTCGATAGGATTGAGATCTTCGCGCTGAATATTTTCAATAAGAGCAAGTTCTCGTAAATTTTTAGATTCAATATCTGCAACAATTGCTTTAATTTTGACAAAACCAGCCAGTTTGCTTGCACGTAAACGACGCTCACCTGCAAGAAGCATATACGCATCATCTTTTGCAACAACAATAATGGGTTGAAGTAACCCGTGTCGTTTAATCGATTCACTGAGTTCACGAAGTGCCACCTCATTGAAGTGAACACGTGGTTGATAGGGGTTTGGTGTAATACGCTCTATATCAATTTCACGGACTAAATCTTTTGCTTGTTCAATATCTTGCTTATATGCCTCTTCAACATCTTCAATAATCGCGCTAAGCCCTCTTCCTAGTACTTTCTTGGTGCTCATCACTTAGCTCACCAAAATAGAATTAGCAAGATTTTGATACGCTTTTGAACCAGGGGATTCAACATCGTATAAAATAATTGGCTTACCAAAACTAGGAGATTCTGCCAACTTTATATTGCGTGGTATAACAACATACGAGGCACTCTCTTTATCGATAAAAAGCTTATTTTTAAAATGCTCTTTCAAATCAGCAAACACCTGCTTTGAAAGATTATTTTGCGTACTGTACATTGTCGGTAAAAAACCCTTGATTTCAAGCGTTGGATTAATCGTTTTTTTGATTAGTTTGACAGTATTTAAAAGCTGTGCCAACCCTTCTAGGGCAAAAAACTCACACTGAATAGGAATAATGACAGAGTTTGCCGCACTCAAAGCATTAATCGTGATACTTCCAAGCGCAGGAGGAGAATCGATGATAATATAATCATACTGATCTTTAATTTCTTCGATTTTTGTTTTTAAAATAAGCTCACGGCCTTTTGTATTGTTGTCATAAAACTCTTTTTCTACACCAACAAGACCAATATTAGATGGGGCTACATGTAAAGTAGGAAGTGATGTCTCTAAAATAACTTGGGATAAGCGTTTTCGCCCAATGAGGACATGATAGATATTATATTCATAGTCACTTCTATGAAATCCAAGCCCTGTTGTTGCATTTGCTTGAGGATCAATGTCAATTAACAACACCTTCTTCTCTGCCACTGCTAAAGAAGCAGCCAAATTAATAGCAGTGGTTGTTTTACCAACACCGCCTTTTTGATTTGCTATTGCTATAATTTCGCTCATCGTAGACTATACACCTTTTTGTTTTCTAACACAATCGACCCGTCATCATTTAGTACTGCATCGCGCAAGGAGACCACTTTTCCATCCAGATGAAATGTAAAAGCTTCGTTTTTATAAAATTCTATCTTATATTTACTAAAAACTTTCTTCCATGTTATTTTCTTCTCAACCGATTCAATTAAAAGAGAAGCAATGGTTTTAGGAGCAATTTCAACATCTAAAACCCCAAATTCCAAAGGTGCGGCTACAAGATTAAGACCGATTGACCCCACAATACAAGAGCCAATTTTTGTCGTAATCATCCCTCCGATTTTCTTTTCTTCAAGGTAAAAATCATTCGGCCATTTAAGCCATACTTTCGAGCCTTTCTCTTCTAAAATCTGCTTAACTAACGATGAAAAATAGATCGAAATAGAGGCTAATGGCAAATCTGAACTTAAGTGTTTCTCTTCTACACAAAATGAAAAAAACAGATTGCCTTTCTCTCCAAGCCAGCTATTGCCACGGCTACCAATTCCTTGAGTTTGGATATCTGCACCAATAGCATAAGGTGCACAAAGTGTACCGCTTTTTAATCCTTCTATAACAAACTGATGCGTCGAAGGAATTTCATCAAACCAATCGATCACCACATTCAAGCCTTTTACCTCGAATATAATCGGTTGCATTCATTGCATTTTTGGACGATGGTTGGAGTTGCTTTAGGACTAAAGCGCCTTTTTTACATGTAACCACAATACCTTCTTTTGAGATAGCAGTGATAATACCTGGTTCATCATAAAGTGTATCTTCATCTGCAATGCTTATTTCAATCAACTTTAGTCCAGATTCCAAAAAAACGCCTGGCCAAGGAGTCAGCGCTCGAAATTTTTGCATAAGATAGCGTGCATCATTTTCAAAGGAAACTTCACCATCTTCTTTTTTAATTTTTTTACAATGTGTTGCATACATCTCTTGTTGTTTGATAGGTAATAGAGAGTTGAAATGTTCTAATGTTATAAGCGTTAAGTGCGCAGCATGATGAGCGAGTACATCAAAAAGCTCTTTGGATGTTTCTGTCTCATGCATAAGATGATAGGAAAATCCTAGCATCGCTCCTGTATCAAGCCCTTCTTCCATCAGCATAGAGGTGACACCTGCATATATTTCACCTTCTAAGAGAGTGGATTGGATGGGGCTTGCACCTCGATATTTTGGGAGCAAAGAAGCGTGCAAATTAATACAAGGTGCTATCTCTAAAATGGATTTTGGTAAAAGTTTACCGTAAGCCGCGACCACGATAAAATCAGGCTTATACGCACTAATTTTTGCATAAGCCTCTTCGGTGCGCAACGATTTTGGTTGGTAGATTTCTATTTCTAAGCCCTCTTGTATCGCCCATGCTTTCGTATCAGGAGGTGTTAAAGTCTGTTTACGCCCCACTGGCTTATCTTCTTGCGTTACAAGCAGAGGAACTTCTATACCGCTACTGTGAATCAACGCTTTTAAAATCGTTGTGGCATACGAAGGAGTTCCCATAAAAATAACGCGCATCTTAATCCTTACATGTAAAAAGCGTTCCGCCTTTGTGAACACCTTGCAGCATATAACTTTTGACATCACTCAAATCAAATCCGCTGGCAATGAACATTGATTTTTTACGCTCTAGCAAAAAATCAGCTGCTTTCAGTTTTGTCACAATGCCACCCGTTGCAAATGCAAAATGAGCTGACTTTTCGACTTCAAGTTCACTGGCTTCAATGGCATGAACCACTTTGCGCATCTTAGCATCAGCATGTTTATGTGGGTCTTTGTCGTAATAGCCATCGATATCGGAGAGTAAAATCAACAAATCTGCCCCAAAATAGTAAGCCACGCGCGAAGAGAGTTGGTCATTATCACCAAAGACAAGTTCTTCCGTTGCTGTTGCATCATTTTCATTGATGATGGGCAAAATACCATTTTGGAGTAAGGTATCGATAGTGCACTTTGCGTAGGCACAACGTTTTCGTGAGTCAAAATCATCAGCAGTTAAAAGCAGTTGCGCCCCACTTTTACCAAACTTTTCAAGCTTTTTATTGTACGTCGCCATCAATTGCGGTTGCCCAACAGCGGCGATGGCTTGGCGATTATGAAGCAGTTTTTTATCCAGTTTCAATGTTGTATATCCAGCGGCAACGGCACCTGAGGAGACAAGAATCACCTCATACTTTTCCATCAGTGCCACTAAAAATTCAACTAAATTTAAAATTCTTTCTTTACACAGTCGGTTTTGCTCACTTAAAACATGAGTACCAACCTTAACGACGACTCTTTTCATCACGAACCTTTGTTACAATGTCAGATAATGCGTATTTAATCGCATCAATATTGATTTTAGAAACAGAAGAGATAGGTAACACAAAAAATGGTAACTCAGGATTGCGCTCATGCACATCTTGCCCGTAAGAGTGAATATCTTCACGCGTTTTGTACTTTGAGGTCAATGTGTTTGGCTCTAAATTTAAAAGTTTTAAAAAGGCATCCACATATTCATTGATTTCGTTAGGCTCTAAGGTATCACAACGTGTCAAAGCAATAGCATAATTTCTACCTGAAAGTTCTTCTGAGAATTTTTTAAGCTCAGCTTTTAATGTTTCATACTGTGTTTGTAAATCACGATAATTAGCGAGATCTACCATAAAAAGTAAAAACTGTGTACGTTCAATATGACGCAAGAAGTCAATACCTAAACCTCTACCTTCACTCGCTCCTTCAATAATACCAGGGATATCTGCCATCACGTAAGAACGATAATCATCGGTTACAACCACACCTAATTTTGGAGTCAACGTTGTAAATTCATAATTGGCAATTTCAGGCTGAGCATTAGAAACCACAGAAATCAATGTTGATTTACCTACGTTTGGAAAACCTACCAAACCAACATCGGCAATCAACTTAAGCTCAAGTCGAATCATCTTTGTCTCGCCAGGACGTCCGGGTTGCGCATGTTCTGGGCGTTGATTGGTTGAACTTTTAAAATGGGTATTTCCAAGTCCTCCCATTCCGCCTTCTAAAAAGAGTTTTTTTTCACCCTCTTCTAAAAGGTCCATCAAAATCTCGCCACTTTCCGCGTCAATCACTTGCGTCCCAGGAGGTACAATGACCACAAGATGTTCGCCCGATTTACCATACATTTTTCGCCCCATACCTTGTTCGCCATTTCTAGCTTTGAGGTGTTGGTTGTTGCGAAAGTGAGAGAGTGTGTGCGTATTAGCATCTACTTGAAAATAAACATTACCGCCTTTGCCACCATCTCCTCCATCAGGACCACCTTGGATAACGTGTTTTTCACGTCTAAAAGAGACACATCCGGGACCGCCTTTGCCAGAGCTTAGAGTGAGTGCTACATTGTCGATAAACATCGTAAAAACCTTTTGAAAAAGTGAGTATTTATACTTCTAATCATTACATGTAAAGGTATAATCATCAGAGGTATGGTTTTAGTTTTTGAGAAGAAAAAAAGAGGTGGAGAAAAACTCCACCTAGAAATTACACGCTTGCGGGGATTACAGAAACTTTGTTTCGTGTTTTATCTTTACGTTGAAATTGAACGAAACCATCAACTAATGCATAAATCGTGTGATCTACACCGATGCCTACGTTATTTCCTACATGTACTTGTGTTCCGCGTTGACGGATAATAATATTGCCAGCACGTACAAATTCACCACCAAATTTTTTAACACCCAGTCTACGTCCAGCTGAGTCTCTATTATTCTGGGTACTTCCTTGACCTTTCTTGTGAGCCATTGGTTACTCCTAATCTTATTCTTGTAACGTTTGTGGGTTAAGCTTTAATGCTTACAACTTTTACTCTAGTGTATTGTCTTCTAAAACCACGCTTGACTTTAGAGTCTTTACGTCTACGTTTTTTGAAAGTAATCACTTTCTTATCTTTACCTTCGACAACTACTTCGAGTTCTACGACAGCACCATTGACGAAAGGTGTTCCCACTTTAAGTTCGCCATCATTAACAGCTAAAACTTCCGTCACTTCTATTTTCTCTTTTGGCTGAGCGTCAAGTCTGTCAACATTTACATAGTCGCCAACTTGAACTTTATATTGCTTCCCGCCATTTTTAATAATTGCATACATCCGTATGTCCTTCTTGGGAGAGATTTAATTTAAGGAATGGATTGTATCTAAACTTTCTTTAAGTTAAGATAAATTTAAAGTACCATATCCGTATAATATTCAATCTGCTCTTTTTTCAAAATACGAATGAAGTTTGTACTTCCTTCAACACCCGCAGGATAGCCAGCTGTGACAATATAGGTTTTATCTTTATCAATCAACCCTTTTTCAATTCCTTTTTGCAACGTTTGTCCCAACATCATATTGAGGTTACTCGCCTCGATATTCATAATAGGCTTAATGCCCCACGCTATCGTTAAAGAACGTGCTGTTCGCTCATCGTGTGTGACTGCATAAATATCGGCGCGAATACGGTAACGAGCCAATTTTTTAGCTGATTTACCAGAACTCGTGAGCGAAATCATCGCTTCCACACCCAAACGATCTGCTAGGCGTGCAGTGGAAGAAGAAATAATGTCCGTTTCATCCAAGAAAGGATACACCTCAAACTTACTGTACGGATAAATGGCTTCTGTTTCTTTAATCGTATTTGCCATTACCTCCACAACATTGATAGGATTTTTACCAATGGCACTCTCTTCTGAGAGCATAACTGCATCGGTACCATCTAAGACGGCGTTTGCAACGTCGCTAATTTCAGCCCTTGTTGCCATCTCTTTTTCTGCCATGGAAAGAAGCATTTGTGTCGCTGTAATAACGGGTTTTGACGCGGCATTGGCTTTGGCGATAATTTTCTTTTGAATGCTAGGTACTTTGTAATAAGGAACTTCTATTCCCAAATCTCCTCGCGCAACCATAATACCATCACTGACTTCTAAAATCTCATCAATTTTTTCGACCGCATCAAATTTTTCGATTTTGGCAAAAATATGTGCACGGGATTTGTGTTCATTCAAAATTTTTCTTACATGTAAAACATCTTTGGCACTTTGAACAAAAGAAACCGCAACAAAATCAACACCATTTTGCGCACCCCACAGTAAATCTGCTTCATCTTTTGGGGTAATAACGTCGATGTTAATGACAGTATTTGGGAAATTGACTCCTTTATTAGAAGAGAGTTTTCCGCTATTTTCAACAACCGTGACAATATTTTTGCCAATCTCAATCACACGTGCTCTGATATTGCCATCGTAGAGATAGATATACTCATCTACTTTAAGCATGTCCAAAATTTGGGGCTGATTGATACACAGCTCATATTTTCCTTCTTCGAGCTTTTTGCCCACAATTTGCTCTTTGGTAAAGTAAAGCTTATCGCCACTTTCTAACAAAAAGTCTTCTTCTAGTTTGCCCACACGAATCTTAGGTCCACAAATATCTTGCAATACTCCGACTTTTTTTTGCACATTGGCTTCAGCTTCTCTGATTTTTGCTAAAGTGCTCGCATGGTATTCATGGCTTCCATGACTGAAATTGAGACGAAAGACATTGACACCTGCTTTAATCAATCCTTCTAAAATTTCTACGCTATCGCTTGCAGGCCCTACGGTTGCTAATATTTTTGTTTTCTTATCCATCTTTTTTCCTTAGAGTACATTACAGTGTTATTTTAAAATAATAAAGTTACGAAATTATATCACAACCCCTCCTAAAGATGGTGGTGAACTTTTACTCACTTAAGAGCGTATGAATCTGCTGTGCTCGTCCTTCAAGATAGTCAAAATCATATGCTTTCTTATGCAGTGAAGTAAAATGTGACAACATCGCTTCATTGATATCAATTTGAGCTTTTAATAAGCCTCGTAAAAGATAAGGATCCTTTGCTTGAACTTTTAAATCATACGCTGTTATGACTTTTTTCGCCTCTTCTTCCCATAAAAAAAGTTCTGAATTGTTCTTTTCTCGAAGTTTTTTTTTCAATTTTTGCGTGGCTTTACGAAAGATAGAGGTATCTATACTGTAGCTTGAGAAAAAAATAACATCTTCGATATTTTTATTTATTTCCTCGTAAATACGTTGATGAGTATAAGCACTTAATGCATCATCTATTGCATGTGTTGTCATCTTCATTACAGTTAAGAACACCCTCATAGTTTTTAGTCATATTTATTCAACCAATTTAAAAGCTTACTATGATATCATCTTTCACTTTTAAATCATTTCAAGTGCGATAAATAACATGACACACAGTTTTCAAAACTCCTTACTTCTTTTTAATTATGACGATGTTATCGAGGAAAACCGTAATAATGTTGTCTATAACACCCTTGTAAGCCTTAACCCGATATTACAAGAAAAAGAGTGTAAAGGTATTTTTATCTCACTAAAAGATTCTCCCCGTATTCAAAACAACCCTCATTTAGAACATCTTGTCAAGCAAATGGACAAGCTTAGTCTAAAACTAAAAATTCCTGTTGCCTTAGGGGATTATAAACGAGAAACCTTTGCTTACTTAAAAAAAATCAGCGCACCCACGCAAGTAAAGCTTTTTCAAAATATCAACGCAGCAATTCTTTTTTTAAACCCACGTTTTTTCAAAAAGCAACTCAGTGTTTTGCTCTTTGATGAGGATGAGGCCAATGCAGATAGACTCTCTGCTGAATTGCTCAAACTAGGTTATTCTGTAACACACACTAAAACTATTGATGAATTTAAAGCAAAAGCCTCTGCAAAAGTGTATGATATGACCATTACGCAAAACTGTCTTAACCTTGCTAAAAGCTCACTTGCAACGCAACCAAGTCTTGCACTCTCTAAAGAGTTGATTTTGAATTTACCTGTTTTTATTGATACGGCAGTGGATTCTCTCGTCACCATCACAGGGCTTGAAGCGCAAAAAATAAAACATGCCGTTCGTGAGTTTGACAGACAGCTCGATAGCAATATCCTCATTGCCTCGATGAAATTTAAAGGCGATATTAGTGGAAATTTTTTCCTAGTTTTTCCTCGCTCCTTAGCACAAATAGCTCTTGAAGCGATGCTAGGTGAAAGCATCGATAGTGACGATACATCCGCACTCATAGATGGCATTGCAGAGTTGTGTAACATCATCACCGGTGGTGCGAAAACTACTTTTTCATCAAAAAAAATCAAAGTACTTTTCGAACTTCCAAAAACCTATCTTTCTTTACAATTAGCCCTTAAAGATGCCTCTGAGGGTAACGGTATTTGGATTGAGATGCAACTGCAAAATAAACCATTTTACATGTTTGTTACGAAGTAAAATAAAGCATCACCTTCATCGTCGAGTACTCAAACCCCAGTCCTTCATACACCTTTTGCGCACGTAAATTATCAGCATCGGTTTTGAGTGAAACACGTTTACATGTAAATTCTTTTGCTTTTTTGAGCACCTCTTTTAAAAGTATTTTTCCGTAGCCTTTTCCTTGAAACGGTGTATCAATAATCATATCTTCAAGCCATGCTACCTTCTCACCCAATGCCGTACTGATGGTAAATAACAAACTCACCATCCCAATGATATGTCCCTCTTTTTTGAGAACAAAAACTTTCCCAATAGAAGCATCGTTTAAAATCATTTGAAGCCCTCTTTGTTGTTTAGAGGCGTTAGGGGTAAATTCTTTTTCTTGTGTAAATAAAACACTTAAGAGCTCACACAACCGTTCGCAATCTTCCAAACTAGCTTCTTCAACCCTAACCATCACATTTTCCTTTTTTATAAGCTTTAAAAAGACTTTATTATAGCCTAAACGGAACTCTTTTTGCTTGTCGTTTAGGACTATAAAGGAGGCAATCATGACGATTAACACCGATACTATTTTGAATCAAACCCTGCTCAATTCTTTTGGCACAAAAACAAAAGAGACAACCGCAGAGTTTGAAAGTGAGCTTCAACGCCAATTAATGGACAATCTTAAATCTCAACATGTTGAGAAAGAGGTTCAAAGCGATGCTGCTGTCGAAGAGTTTAAACGAGAGCTTAGTTCCATGGGAGCACTTGGTTTTTTACAATCCTTTAATCTTGAAAAAATAGAAGAATTGATAGAAAAGAAAAAAGAAGAGCTAATGGAAGCTTTAGGATTGAGCGACAAGACGCAACCGCCTCTTTCAGCACAAGAGCGTACATCCGCACTTCAAACCCTTGAAGATTTGTTAGCCGATTATAAAAAAGAGCTTTTAGAAAAGACTCAAGCTGAAGATAAACTTGAAAAAAACAACACAACCCTAAGCTCAGTTTTACAAAATTTTTAATTTTTTTGTAGCACGATTAGCGTTTTATCTGCTTCATCCAAAGCAAAAAGCATGATAGGATAGCTTGTGTAAAATTTTAAATTCTTTAGTTTTTTGAAAAATGCAATGGGGTGAAAGTATTGAAAAATCACTCCTTGCTCTTTTGTGTAGTGTTCTTCTTTACATGTAAAAAGCGTGAATGTTGTTTTTAAGATAGGTTTTTCAAACGAAGCATCCACACTTAAGAAGTATTCGCCCTCTTCTTTTACCATTACACCATCAGCGATTGCTTCAAATCCGTAAAGCGTATTGATATCGCCAAGGAAAAATCCACCTTTTTTAAGAACACGTGCAACCTCTTGAAAAAAGACAATCAGCTCTTCTGGATTCATATAATTCATTACATCAGCCACTGCGATGAGGGCATCAAAACTTTCTGCTTCAAAACTTTCAAGTTCTTGCATGGAAGCGTGAACACCTAACTGACGTGCTCGCTCAACCATATGCGCACTTCGCTCAATGCCTTGCGCTTCAAAACCTTCATCGCAAAGTTTGCAGAGAAGTTTTCCATTACCACAACCGATATCTAAAATAGTATTTACATGTAAGGATTTGAGTTCTTTTATGTAGCGCTCATAGAGCCTCTCATACGGGGCATCAAACCCAATCAGAGGCTCTATTTTTGCGTATAAATCAAGCGGTTCCAAAGATTAGTCAATCAGTTCTTGTTTAAAGAGTGCCTCATCAAAGGTTTTGCCTAAATACTCACACACCAAGCGTACATCACGTCTGGCATTTCCTAGACAGCTTGTCGCCCCTGGACTTGGTGTCATGTTAAAGACAATACCCGTACCTGGATTGACACTGGCTTCACCTAGCATAAGTTTTTGCTCTTTTTTGTTAATGACTTGTGGGCGAACACCACCAAATCCTTTAGCATACTCAATATCTTCAAGTTGTAAAGAAGGTACGATTTTGCGGGCATCTTTAATGAAAAGTTCTTTACCGTATTTTGGAACTTCAAAAAAGAAGTTTCTAAAGATGTAGTTACGAATATCACTGTCTTTTAAAAGATCAAAGAAGACTTTTGCAACCTTACCATCAAATTGTAATGTCTTCCAAAAATCAAGATAGGTACCATTGACGTAGCGCTCTAGTTTTGGTAAAACAAGTGCAGTTGGTCCAAAACGTGTACAGCCTCCTGCTAAAATATCAGGATCACCATGCAATGCTGCAAAAGGAAGTTTTGGATTTTGAACCATATAGACTTTACCATTGAGCATTTTTTTCTTTGAAAGATAGAAACTACCCGCAACGGGTAAACAACCAAAATCAAGCCCATAACCCATTTGATGAGCAAGATAAAGTGAATGCGCTCCCGCATTGACTACCACAAAATCAGCGGTGAATGTATGATCTTTGGTCATGACAACATGCACATCGCCTAGCTTGGTGATACTGGTTACTTGTGCGTTAAAATAAACATCGGTTGTTTTTCCTTCGATTTTTTGTGCTTCGCTTACCATATGCTCACTCATCGCGCCAAAATCAACCGTACTGTATTCGCCACCTTCTACGCCCACACCCACAACGTTTTCAGGTCTCTCTTTTCCATCCGCGTCAAAAATGAGTTTTGGCTCAATTTTTGCTAATTTTTCTTTATCAAATACTTCCATATAAGGGTAGAGTTCTTTGAAGTCATTATGGCGTTTAAGCATGTAAGCCACTTCTGTGTCACCGACACCGATTGCCATTTTTTGATGCGCAAATAAGATTTTCTCATTCAACCCATGATTCACGCAGTATTTAACAACCATATTGGCTGTTTCTTTTACTTTGGTTGCTTTTTCAAGCGTATAATTTGTCTCAATATCTCCACAGTGAATAGTCTGTGAATTGGAGGTTCCAGCAGAGTTGAGTTTTGAGAGTTTCTCATATTTTTCAACCAACGCAATATTTTTTATATCTGTATATTTAGCAAGCTCGTAAAATAAAGCTGCACCTGAAATACCGCCACCAACGACTAAAACGTCATAGTGTTTTTTCATCATAATCAAGAACTTCCTGCATTGAGATTTAGGGACACAAATTGTAGTATATTTAATCCTATAAATAACTTTAATTCACTTTTACTTTATATTGGTAAAAAAATATTTACTTTAAAGCAATTGCTTCGATTTCAACCAAAGCATTGCGTGGTAAAGCTTTGACGGCTACGGTGCTGCGTGCGGGTTTATGCTCATTAAAAAACTCTCCATACACACTGTTCACTTTCTGAAAATCTTCCATGTCTGCTAAAAAAATTGTTGTTTTAATAACATTGGAAAGCTTACTTCCACCCGCTTCGAGTACAGCGCTTAGGTTAAGCAAAACTTGGCGTGCCTGAACTGTGACATCGCCTTCTAAAAAGCTACCATCACTTTGAAGTGCAATTTGTCCAGAGGTAAAAATTAAATTCCCGCTACAAATAGCCTGAGAATAAGGTCCAATGGCTTGCGGTGCGTTTGTTGTTGCGATAATTTCCATACTAATTCCTTTTAAAATTGTGTTTTGAGTTTGTGTCTAAAAAGCATAAGACTTAGTGCGAAGTGCGTGAAAGTTGCCTAATCACTTCAGAAAATACCAAAGATAAATCTTCCACATCTATCATTTTACAACACTCATTTGGTGCATGAATGGTATCATTGGGCACACCACACTCAATGGTCTCGATACCAAATTCTCCAAAAAAGCGTGCATCACTTGTGCCTCCTGCGGTGGAGCGTTTCGGACGAATACCTTTTACATGTAAAAGAGCTTCTTCTACCGCTTTCACGATTGAAGCTTCGGCATTTGTTACAAAAGGTTTTGCACTTTGTGAAAGCGTGAGTGTATACTCTAGCCCTTTTAGCGTCTGATTAACGTAGTTTCGGATATCTTCTAGGCTGGTTAATGTAGAGTTACGCACATTAAACATGATTTTGAGTTTCCCAGGGGTAACATTGGTCACCTCCATGCCACCTCTCATATCGGTAATAACCATTTGCGAAGGTTCAAACGAAGCATCTCCCTCATCCAGCCGCTTTCCTGCGAGTGCAGACAATAAAGGGGCGATTTGATGAACAGGGTTAATTGCTTTACTTGGATACGCGGCGTGTCCTTGTTTTCCAAAAACCTCAATCACGCCATTGATAGAACCTCTACGCCCTACTTTTATGGCATCTCCAAATTCAAGCTCGGAAGTTGGCTCCGCGACAATGGCGCAATCTGGCAAAAAGTCCATCGCTTTGAGATGTTTAAGCATCTCCACCGTACCATACTTTGCCTCTCCTTCTTCATCGCTGGTTAGTAAAATAGAGAGAGTTCCATTGTAATGTGTCGTTTCTTTGCAAGCTTTTAAAAATGCACACACACCACTTTTCATATCTTGTGTACCACGAGCATAAACCACACCCTCTTTGATACGTGGTACAAAAGGTTCACTCTCCCAACCCTCTCCTGGTGGCACAACATCAATATGCCCTGCAAAACACAGATGGTTTCCCTTACCAAAACGTTTGTACAAAAAGAGATTTTTAACCCCTTCTTTATTCACTTCTATGACTTCAAAATCGTTCAAATACGCCTTAATAAAGGCAAATGCACCATCATCATCGGGTGTAATGGAGCGAAAACGTAATAACTTTAAAAACAACTCTTCTGTACTCATACCTTCTCTTTCAACCGAGCACTTGGCTCACCTAAATAAAATCCTTGAAATTCATCAATCCCAAGTTCTAAACACAGCTCATAGACACGCTCGTTGTGTACGTATTCTGCGATGGTTTTAATACCTAGTTTTTTTGCAAACGTAATAATTGCGCTGACAATCGCCAGAGAGTTCGTATCTTTATCCAACGCCTTAATTAAAGAACCATCCACTTTAATATAATCTGGCTTCAGCTTTAAAAGGTATGAAAAATTGCTATAGCCCGTTCCAAAATCGTCAATTGCAATTTTACACCCCATTCGCTTCACACGGTCAATAAAAATAGCCACACGCTCTAAGCTTTCAATGCTCTCATCTTCTAGTATCTCAAAAACCACCTGTTTAGCGATATCATAATGGCGTAAACGCTCAACGACAAAGTTGCTGATATTGCTATCACTCATATCGCGTGCGAGTAGATTTAAAGAGATGGTTTTATTTGTTCCTGCAATTTCACTAAAACTTTTATCAATCAACACTTTTTCAATGTCTGCATAACGCTTAACTTTTTTCGCGATATTTAAAAAAAGTCCAGGAGGAATAGCCTCTTCTTTATCATTTAAAATACGAACCAAGCATTCGTATTTGACAATATTCCCTTGTCTATCAAAAATAGGCTGATAATAAGGGATAACAGCATCATTGGCTAACGCCTCTTTGACAAAAGCAGACCATTTAATTTGCTCTGCATAGCGGGTGGTTTGCTCAATTTTTTTGAAATAACACAAATAGTCAATTTCTCGCTTCTTTGCCTCACTGAGTGCCGAAGATGCTTTTTCAAACACATCTTCATTTTCAAGAGAAAAGCCAATAGCAATATTGATTTCAATCGGCTCTTGTAAAGAAGGAACATCAATCAACCGCCCCTTAAAAAGTTCCACCAACTCGATGGCTAAATCTTCATAACGCTCAATATCAAGAGCTACTTCTTCTAAGAGTGCAAATTCATCAGACCCTGTTCTGAAAAGTGCGATGGTATGCTTCTGTGCAAATCCTCGCAAATACGAAGCAACTTCTTGTAAAACATAGTCCCCAACGGAAGATCCATAATATTCGTTTATATCTTTAAACCCATCGATATCAAGCAAAATAAGTTTGGGCTCTTTCATCTTCTCAATCGCTTTTTCTAATGCCAAACGGCTGCCAAGTTGTGTTAAAGAGTCAATATGTAGTTGAGAAGAGAGTTGTTCATTGGCATATTGTAACTCTTCCATCATCGTTTCAACTTTTTCTTTTTCGTTAAATAAATCATCTTGATAGGAGAGTGTTTTTTTGATAATTTTTTGAAAAACAACGTAAATAAAAATAGCTGCTAGTGCCATTGAAAAAGCAACCACACCTACCCCGTACACCATTCTTTTTTGAGCATTATCGATAAGATGTTCATTTTGAGCTGCCAACGCTTTATCCACAACCTCTTGATGAGTACCATGTTCCAAAAAGCTCTTTATAAGGTCTGTTTGAAATGCCACATTGGCATTAAATTCAAAAATATTATAGGCAACATTGGTAACAGAGATAATAAGCAAGAGCAAAAGGACTAGCATAAAAGGGGAATATAATACGATGGGAGATATCTTTTCTCGTTTCTCTTTCATGATTTTACCTTTATGTTCTATGCTTCATTATAACTTATTTGGCGTTAGAGTTTGATAAGCGTTGCGCCAAAGCCACCCATATTCATAGGGGCATCGCCATACGATACCAAAGAAGGATAGGTACTTAAAAAGGTACGCACAGCATACGCTAACTTTCCTGTTCCGATACCATGATAGACCAACACCTCATCAAAGCCATTGATTAACGCATCCGATAAAAATTTATCAAGCCGTTCAATCGCTTCATCACCTCTTAACCCATGCAAATCCAAAATCACAGAACCATTAGGTGTGTCTTTAAAAATGGCTACGGATTTTTTCTTTGGTGGCAAAGGATTGCCTGAGCGTTTCAGTCGTGAGAGCGGTACACGAAGCGTGATGCCATCGCATTCTATCATTGCTTCTTCTTTTTTGATGCTCTTAATCACCCCTTTTGAGCTTCCATACTTAATCGCATCACCTACATGTAAAGGCTCTTTAGTTGGGCTTGGTATCACTTTTTGACTCTCACGCCTAAGGGCATTGGCGGTGTTAAGTAAACGGTGAGACTCTTTGGGATCAACCGATTTGATAGCTTTTTTGGCTTCACCAATCGCTTCATTGAACTCTTTTGAAAGCTTAGAATAGGCACTCTCAAACTCCACAGCCACACGCTCTTTCTCCCCTTTTAAAGACTCCTTGAGTTTTTCGACTTCATGCAGTTTTTCATTTAAGACTTCATTGGTTTGGCGCATTTGCAATTCTAAATCAATGTTTTTTTGAATCAAGTCGTTGAGTTTTTCTTTATCTTCGCCATACAAGGTCCGTGCTTCTGCAATCACCCCTTGAGGGATACCATAGCGCAAAGCTGTCTCAAAGGCATAACTTTTTCCAATCGTTCCTTTTAAAAAGCCGTACGTTGGACGCTCACTTTTTTCATCGTAGATGGCGGCTAAGAGTTCCACCTGCGGATGTGTCGCCAGCATGGAAGCCAACCGCTTATGGTGCGTGGTGATGACGATTTTCATCTCTTTATCCAAAAGCTTTTCAATCATCACTTTAAACAAATTTGCCGCTTCATCCGCGTCCGTACCTAACTCTATCTCATCCACACCCACAAGCGCATTTTTTTTGGCAAAAAGCTTGCTAAATTCGCTCATTCTGCCTGCAAAGGTTGAGATATCATTTTTAACATTCTGTGGGTCATCCAAAATTGCAAAAAGCTCTTTAAATGAACCTATCGTTGAGCGTGTTGGGTCGATTTTCATCGGAAGTAAATATTTGGCTAAAAGTGCAGCGCTTAGGATAGATTTAAGTAACATTGTCTTTCCGCCCGCATTGACCCCTGTTATCATCAACACTTGCTTTGAAAAATCAATGGCAATGGGTTTAGGCTGTGTAAGGGCAGGATGCGCAAAATCGGAGAGTTTTATCTGTGTTCCACGAGACGGTAATACAAACGCCATGCCTTTAGACTTCGCATACGCAACTCTGGCATAGTAGGCATCAAAACGGTCAAACTCTTTATTGACATAGGCTAAAAACTTAACGTGCTTTGTAAAGATAGAAGAGATTTTTTTGGCATACTTGTAAATCAACTCTTCTTTTTTATCAATCAGTTCACTCTCGCGAGAAACAAGCTTGGCTAAAGACTCAGGCACTACATAAAAAAAGCCTCCACTACTACGCCCAATCACCGAGCCTTTAAGCACATGGTTAAAACCTCCTCGCACCAATAGGGCTTCTTGGTTATTGATGTAGTGGATTTGTTTATCGACCAAGTAGAGCGCAATTTTTTCTGTAGAGATGATACGTCGTAAAGAACTATTCATCTCTTCTTTGACATTTTTTAGATTTTGAGCGATAAAGGCAAACTGCTCATCAACGCTGGATTTGAGTTCGCCTTTTTCATCAAAATAGCCACAAATATCGCTAATCTCAAGAGGGATAATAAGCTTTTCTATCCACTCACTCAAACCACCTTCTTTGAGGATGTTTTTTAGATACAGCATATAATAGACGATTTGAACAAAAGCAAAAATTTCACCGAGCCTCAATGTTCCCATCTTGGAAAGATGTGCAAGAGGCGTATCAAGCGAGATGACTTGGGGGGGTGTTTTAATCCCTTCATAACGCTCTAATTCGGTAATTAAGCGATAATGCACACCTGCGTCACCTTCTAAGAACAGAGGTTTTGGACGTGCTAAAAAGCCTTGAAACCCTTTGACATAATCATTTAAATCGAGTTTAGAAAAAAGTTTTTCCATTATTTTAATTTACATGTAACAATATCAATCACCAAACCTTTATGGTTTTGATTGGTGTCATTGGGTATAAAACTGAGTGTTCCGCTGACGTAAATAAACTCTTTATTGCTCACATCAACACCATTACATGTAATGATTTTACCCTGTTTAAACGCGCTTAAAACCTCACGATTGTTTTGGCTTTTTTTCGAGCTATTGAGCTCATACAGCCATCCAGAACCGATGAGAAGCACAACAAAAACAGATAAAATTATCTTTGTTTTTTTAGAAAGTGCTTCACTTTTAGCATAAAAAACAACACCCAAAATGGCTAAAAAAGTAACGAGAACGAGAAATTGAATCATCATTATCCCCTTAATTGGTAGGTAATATCCCCTGCACCAAAGCCTATGACTAAGCCTTTGTCCAAAACTGTTGCACACTGTTCGTTCTTTATCACTTCCACACATGTACCTATTCGTTTGAGTTTATCTGCCAACAATGGATAATAGCGTGCAAACTCTTTTTCAAAATCAATAAATACCTCTTTTTCGCCAGCACGCCACACGGGGAGCAAAATAAGCTTATCCACACCCTCAAAACACTCAACAAAACTTTCTAAATTATCGATGGTACGTGAATATTTATGCGGCTGCCAAATGGCAGTGACATGCACATGTCCCATCATACGCGCATAATGAAGGGCTGATTTGAGGGTTGCTTTGATTTCGGTGGGATGATGACCATAATCGTCAATGAGAATAAAATCATCACTTTTCTGCAAAATATCAAAACGTTTTTTGATGCCTTTATAGCTTTTAAGCTTTTCACGTGCAACTTCAACATCCATCTCTTGAATACTCGCCAAAATAGCCAAAGAAGCATCAAGGGCGATATGCTCTCCCATGCCCCACACCTCAAAACGCCCTAAATCTTTAAGGATAAATGACGTATAAGGCTCACCATCACGAATCACACTTTTCATCTGCGTAATGTCACGACTGGGATACAAACGAATCGCATCCAGTTCTGTCAGTGTGCTCAAAAACGCATCTTCCGCGTTAATCACGCGAATCTTTGCACTTTCTAAAAAGCGTCGGTACGCTCCATAAAAACGGTCATAATCGTAGTTATAATACTCCATATGCTCAGGCTCAGCATTGGTCACAACGGCAATATAAGGGTTGGAATTTAAAAAACTCTCATCACTCTCATCGGCTTCAAAGATGACATTATCGCTTTTAGCGTAAAACATATTGGTGTTAAACTGCTTGCTCTCCGCCCCAATAATCACAGAACCTTCCACCATAGAAGCCATCATGGCACTGGTTGTACTTTTTCCATGCGCACCGCACACCGAAAAAACACGTCGGTCTTTTAAGATAAAAAGCAACGCTTCACGACGAGAAAGTACAGGAATACCCTTTTTGCGCGCTTCGATGACCTCAACGTTATCTTCTTTGATGACAGCGGAGATGACCACCATATCTTGGTCATTCACGCATGAGGCACAATGGGGAATCGTCACACTCATGCCTTCATTTTCTAATGATGTGGTAATTTTTGTGGACTTAATGTCCGAACCACTGATGGTGTAGCCTTCTTGCTTCAAATAACGTGCAAGCGCTGAGAGTCCAATGCCACCAATGCCTATAAAATGTACTTTTTTCAACGATATGCCTTTACAAAATCTTTAATTTCTTTTAACACTTTCTCTGTTTTCACACGATTTTCAACCAATGCAATACGCACATAATTATCGGCAATCCCACCACGCGCCAAATATTTACCCGGAAGCACTTTGATATTTTTTTGCTCATACAACGCTTTGGTAAAGGCTTCGCCATCACCCACTTCTAGCCAAATGTAAAATGTATCACCCGAAGTTTTAACCCCTAAAATCTGCTCAGCTAAATTTAAATTGGCTTGATATTCCGCACGTGCAACTTCTACATGTGCATCATCGCTCCATGCCAACGCAGAAGCTACTTGTAACGGTAGCGGAATACCCGCTCCTATGTAGGTTCTGTACTGTGCATAAGGTTTTAAAATGCTCGCATCTCCTGCGATAAAGCCTGAACGAAGCCCTGGTGCAGAGCTTCGTTTGGAGATAGAGTTAATCACCAAGATATTTTTAAAGCGCTCATTGTTTACATGTAAAGAGGCTTCTAAAAGCGATGGAGGAGGCGTGTCAGCGTAAATTTCACTGTAACACTCATCGTTCATCAATACAAAATCGTATTTGAGTGCTAATTTGACCCATTCGCCTAGCTCCTCAAGGCTTAAGGTCGAAGTCGTTGGATTGTTAGGAAAATTCAAAATCACCAAATCTGCCGTATGCAACGCACTTAAATGCAAATCTGGTTTAAAATTATTTTCTGGTGTCAGATTGAGATGCACTACTTTGGCACGAGAGGCAATGGCAGCACCCTCATAAATCTGATAAAAAGGGTTGGTATATGCCATAATAGGCTCAGTCTTATCGTGCAATAAAAATTGCGGAAAGTTAAACAATACTTCGCGTGTCCCAAAGGTACTCAATAACTCATCGCTTTTAAGCTCCACGCCAAAGCGTCGCTTTACAAACTCACGCTGTGCTTCCATGACATAGGCTTCGCCACTGGATTTTGGGTATTTATTGAGAAGTGAGGTGTTGTTTTTGAGTGCCTCTTGTATAAAATCAGGCGTTTCAAATTGTGGTTCACCAATCGTTAAAACGGAAGGTTCATAATTTGGATTGGGGGTAACCTCTTTTAAAAGCGTGTTTAATTTTTCAAACGGATAGGGTTCAAAATGCAATGACGTTTCCTTTTTACATGTAAAGATTAGACTATTGGCATTGCCAATTTTTGAGTGATGAGTTCGCCCTCATCGTTAAAATAGAGATAATAGAGTTTATCTTTTACCACACTTAAACCTGCTAAATAACGCAGAGCCAAATTAGCCTGCAATGAGGCAATGTGTATCACAATGGGAGCAGCGATACCAGCGGGCTTTTTATCACTCACCTTAAACGCACCAAAACCGCTTTTTTCAAAAAAACAGACTTGCCCGTTAAAAGCTTCTACCGAGCCATAAATCCACGGTGTATTGACACGTTTTGCATAGGCATCTATCAAAGCGCGCGTGGGAAGATTGTCCGTGGCATCGATGATTAAATCAACCGCAATATCTTTACATGTAAAATCTTCCAAACGTCCAATATGTGAAAAGACCTTTACAAAAAGACAACGACTTTCAATGCTCTCTTTTACGATATCGGCTTTACATTTTCCCTCATCGCCTAGTTTAAAGGCAATTTGACGGTGAATATTATGCACACTGACCGTATCAAAATCGACCAAGTGAATCTCGCCAACACCTGAGCTTCCAAGCGCATACGCTAGCGAGCTTCCAAGCCCTCCACATCCAATAATGACGATTTTTTTGCTTTGCAAAGAGGCTTGTACGTCTTCTCCCCACAACTGAATTTGGCGGTGAAAATAGTGTGTCATAAGCTCTCTCGCTTTGAGATTTGTTTTTTCCAGCCCCACAGCTTTCTTGCCTCACTCAAAGGCTCTTTATCAATCGTCGCGATTAAAATCTCCTCTTTATCGCCAAGACTTAACTCAATATCACCAAAAGGAGATACTAAGAGGCTTTGCCCATAAAACTGCCATGTTTGCTCTTCTTTGTAGCTGCCCACACGATTGGCACGCAAGATATAGGTATTGTTCAGCATGGCACGCATTTTAAGAAGCTCTTCCCAGCGTTTGGTTGACTCAAACGTTGACGAGGTTGCTGTTAAAACCACATCCACATTTTTCTTCATCACCTCTGTCCACACAGCATCAAAATGCAATTCATAGCCACTGACTATTCCAAAACGAAAACCGTTATGCATAAAGGTCGGAAGTGTGTATTTAGCAATGGCATTCGCAAAGAATTTCTCTTCATTCCAATGTTTGTAGTTAATTAAGAATTGTTGCTCAAAGAAATGAACCGATTTAGGTGAAAAGTGAGCATTGCACTTGTAACAAAACTCCCCTTTGACATTCACAATCGGAGCGATGACATGTAAATTGTACGTGGCGCACAGCTTTTTTAAAGCCTCGATTTTATGGTTGGACTGCTCTTTAATCATCGATGGAGGCATGGTTTCAAGCTCTTTAAAAAAGCTGTTAAGTGCGTATTCGCTAAGAAGCACGACTTCTACATCGTTTTGCTTACAGATACGAAAATAATAATCCAGCTTTGCTTCGCTCATGGGAAGCGTGCTCAGTTGAAGTGCGGCTATTTTCATTTGGAATCCTCACTTATTTGAAGTTTGGTGTACTCTAACTTTGCTTCTTCAATCATCTTTGTGGCTTCTTTCAAGATGTTAATACCCTCTTGATACTTTTTCATCCCATCCGCCAATGAAAGCTCAGGGTTCGAGAGGTTTTCTAAAATAACTTTTGCTTTTTCTAACTTTTGCTCAAAACTCTCTTCATCTTTTTTCATACATTTTCCTTTATTTCGACACATATACAAAGCAAAGCTTCACATACTACGCTAACGCTGAGTTCTGTTCAGCACAGTGCTCGCGCGACTTTGTCGCTTTTAGACCTTTGCTTCTAACGCTTTTTTAATGTAAAAATCAAACTTATCATACTCCACTAAAAAGGCATCGTGCCCATAGTGGCTGTCAATGCACGCATAATCTACCTTATCGCCTCGCCCCATATTTTCCATCGTTGTTTTGATGGTTTCCATCTCTTCTGGCATAAACAAACAATCGCCTTGAAACGAGATAAGGGTCAATTTTGCTTTGATGTGTTTGAGAGAATCTTCCAAAGAGTCATAATTGCGCGTTGCATCAAAAATATTCATCGCTTTGATGATGTACAAATAGCTCAAAGGGTCAAAGCGTTTGGCAAAACTGTATCCGTTGTATTCCATATATTTTTCAACTTGAAAACGTCCAAACAGCTCATACAAACCATCGGTTTCAACGTAGTTTCTGCCAAATTTTTTGTTCATCGAATGTGGGCTTAAAAAGCTAATATGCCCAGCCATTCTTCCAATGGCAAAACTGAGTAAACCCTCTTCTTCATACGCTTTTGGGTCATAGTTTCCATCTAAAAATCGCGGGTCATTTTTAATGCCTTCCATCGCCAGCTTGTTAAACGCTATCGCCCAAGGACCTGTGGCATAGGTGGTGGCAAGTAAAATGGCGCGTTTTACAAACGTAGGAAACTCTACTGCCATACACAGCGCTTGCATTCCGCCCATAGACCCTCCGATAATGGCATGGGCACTTTCTATGCCTAGCCGCTTAAAGAGATTCATTTGAGAACGAACCATGTCGCTAATCGTCAAAACGGGAAATTTTAGGCGTGGTGCTTCTTTGGTTTTCGGATTCATGCTCATAGGAGAGGTTGAACCAAAACAGCTACCCAAAACATTGACACAAATGACAAAATATTTGGTCGTATCCACAATTTTGCCATCGCCAATGAGCGGGTCCCACCACCCTACTTTGGTATCACCCTCATAACGACCTGCCGCGTGGTGGCTTCCAGTAAGTGCGTGAAATACAATAATAGCATTGTCTTTTTGCTCATTTAATTCACCATAGGTTTCATACTTCAAATCATACGATTCTAAGATACGACCACTCTCCAAATAAAGAGGCTCATCAAAATGAGCAACGGCTGTTTGAATTTTCACACATTTCCTTATTATTACTTTTTACCACGGTTTTTAGGCAAAAGCCTACGCTAGCCGCTGTGGCACTAAAGCTTGCCTCTTTCGAGGCAGAATATCTTGTTTACATGTAAAGCGAAGTTACGCTCTTTTGGAAACAATTTGAGCCGATGGGTCAAAGCGAAGCTTTGGGGTACCCATCGTGTCTCAACTCTTGTTGGAAAAAGAGTGTAACGTAGCTTATACTTTTTTAATTCACTCTATAGTTTGGTGCTTCGTGTGTGATAATAACATCATGCACGTGGCTCTCTTTAAGTCCCGCACTTGTAATTTCCACAAATTCTGCTTTTTCTTGATAATCTAAAATATCACGCGCACCCACGTACCCCATAGAAGAGCGAAGACCGCCGATAAGTTGGAAAATAACATCTTTAATAGAACCAGAATGCGGTACACGCCCTTCAATTCCCTCAGGAACCAATTTATCAGACGCAGTTCCTTCTTGGAAATAACGATCACTACTTCCCTTTGTCATCGCCCCGATACTTCCCATACCACGGTACGTTTTATATTGACGTCCTTGATAGGTTATCACTTCACCCGGACTCTCATCGGTTCCTGCAAGCAAACTTCCGACCATAACACTTTGCGCGCCTACGGCTAATGCTTTGGCAAAATCGCCTGAATATTTAATCCCACCATCGGCGATAACAGGTACACCATACTTTCTACCCACTTCTGAACACTCTTCGATGGCAGAAATCTGTGGTACGCCTACACCAGAAACGATACGCGTCGTACAAATACTTCCTGGCCCAATGCCCACTTTAATGCCATCCACGCCTGCTTCCACTAAAGCAAGCGCTGCTTCAGATGTTGCGATATTTCCAGCGATAATATCTACTTCCAACTCTTTTTTAATCATCTTAACCGTGTCAATAATACCTTTTGAATGCCCGTGTGCTGAGTCAAGTACCAACACATCGACACCCGCAGCAACCAATGCTTTAGCTCTATCTAATTGCCCAACACCAATTGCCGCACCCACACGTAAACGTCCAAAGCTGTCTTTGTTCGCATTAGGGTACTCTTGTCGTTTTTTCAAATCTTTAATCGTAATAAGCCCTGCGAGATGATTGTTCTCATCTACCACAGGTAATTTTTCCACTTTATTGGTTCTAAAAATCGCTTCTGCATCATCCAACGTAGTACCTTTTTTAACCGTAATCAAAGGCATTTTTGTCATCAATTCTTCGACTTTTTTAGAGTAGTCATTTTCAAAACGTAAATCACGGTTGGTTAAAATACCAATGAGTTTATTGCCTTCATCCACCACAGGAACACCTGAGATGCGATACTCTGACATAATCATCAATGCTTCTTTGAGCGTAGAGTTCGCATGAATAGAAACAGGGTCGATAATAATACCACTCTCACTTTTTTTAACCCTTCGTACTTCACGCACTTGAGACTCAACGTCCATATTTTTATGGATAATTCCAATTCCTCCAAGGCGTGCCATCATAATCGCCGCACGGTGTTCAGTTACCGTATCCATCGCCGCAGAAATCAGCGGAATATTTAATGTAATATTTTTTGTAAGTTTTGTCTTGATATCCACTTCTTTAGGTAGAATTTCTGAATATTTAGGGACTAATAAAACATCTTCAAATGTAAGGGCTCTTTTTCTAATTTTCATTTTAATTCCTTATCTATATTTACACGTCAAAAAAGCAAAGCTCTTTTGACTACGTTAGCCACTAGGGCACTAAAGCTAGCCAACAACGTTGGCAGAATTTTATTAACGTAATGCACGCTCTAAACTGAGTGCTCCATCTAAGAGTGTTTGCTCACCGTATGCTTTACCTATGAGTTGACCACCAACGGGCAATCCTTTGCTATCCATCCCCAAAGGAACAGAAATACCAGGAAGTCCTGCAAGATTGAGAGAAATGGTATAAATATCACTTAAATACATTTCCAGCGGGTCTGCTTTTGCGCCAAATTCAAACGCTGTGGTTGGCGTAACGGGTGTAAAAATCAAATCCGCTTCCTTAAACACCGCTTCGTATTGCGCTTTGATAAAATGGCGCGCCTTTTGTGCTTTGATGTAATAGGCATCGTAATAGCCACTGCTTAAAACAAATGTTCCAAGGAGTATTCGGCGTTTAACTTCTTCACCAAACCCTAAACTGCGACTTTGAATGAACATCTCTTTCAAGTTCTCATTGCTTTGGCGATTTCCATAACGAATACCATCGTACCGGCTTAAATTCGCACTCGCTTCTGCGGTAGCAATCACATAATATGTTGCGATGTCGTATTTTGAGTTGATAAAATTACGGTAAATGATTTTATGCCCTGCATCTTCAAGTGCACGAATCCCTTCCATCATTTTCGCTCTCACCTCATCACTGGCTTCGTTCAAATAATTTTCAATAACAGCGATGGTCATTTTACGATTTGGATCTAACTTATCTGCCACACGTTGATGCGCAACATTGGCACTGGTGGAGTCTTTTGGCTCATGTCCCGCGATAATATCATACAAAATCGCCGCATCTTCCACATTTTGAGTAATGGGACCAATTTGGTCAAGCGAACTTGAGTACGCACCCAAGCCATAACGACTTACTTTCCCATAGGTCGGTTTAAGCCCTACACAGCCACAAAATGCGGCAGGTTGGCGAATACTTCCACCCGTGTCACTTCCAAGTGCCGCAATGGCAATCCCAGCTGCTACGGCTGCCGCACTTCCGCCACTGCTTCCACCTGGGACGCATTTGGGATTGTGTGGGTTGAGTGTTCTCCCATAAAATGATGACTCGGTAGAGCTTCCCATCGCAAATTCGTCCATATTGGTGCGTCCAAAGGGAGCAAGACCATGCTTCAACATATTGGTAACAACGGTTGCGTTGTAAGGGGCAACATAGCCTTGAAGAATGTTTGAGCCACTCGTCACTTCCCAACCGTCCACTTGAATATTGTCTTTTAAGGCAATAGGAATACCCTCTCCATACTCTGAAATAGGCTTACATGTAAATTGTTCAACATACGCTCCCAAACTTCGCGATGCTTCAATTTTTTGTTTTAAATCGTCTCGTATTTCCTTGATGGCATCTTTGGGAAGTTTTAATGCCTCTTTTAAGGTAATCACTGTTTATCCTTTAACATTTTCGTCTTCTGATTGACCAAATAGACACACACACCAATCACTACAAAAATAGCCCCAACTGTGCTAAACACAAATGTAAGGCTAATAGGTTGGCTCAACTCAAGCATTGAGTGCCTCGTTGCATCGGTGACATAGGTCTTCTTCGCTCTTAGCGCGGTATTTCCAACAACGTGGACATTTGCACTTAGCAGCTTTGAGGATTTTAAACGTTTCCCCTTCGACCTCGAACACACCAAGCTCGCCCTCTTCATCGTGTTGTATCACTTTAGAAACCGTAAACCAATCTTCCGCATCCACTTTTTCTAAAGAGCATATTTTTTCTGATTTGGTTTGGATGACCAGTTCTAAGGTCGATTTGATAATCTTCTCTTTTTTAAGTCCGTCCACGATTTCAAAAAACTTCTCACGCGCACTCATCATGTACACTTCATCAAAATCTACCGCAATTTCAGGTAGTGGCGTATAGAGCAAGTCAAAGACATTTTGTGCCTCACCGGTGATGATTTTAGGCGCATACTCCATCATCTCATCAATCGTGTAGGTGAGTGTTGGTGCCATTAACGCCATCAATTTTTGAGCGATAAGCGCCATAGCACTTTGTGCGGAAAGGCGAAGGGCATCGTTTTTGCCATTGCAGTAGAGCCTGTCTTTGGAAATATCAAGATAGATTCCGCTCAGTTCCACGGCAATAAAGTGATTGAGAAGCGCAAAACCTTTGGAAAATTCATACTCTCTAAAGTAAGCTTCTGCTTCATCAAACACACCTTTGGCATGTTTTAGTACCCACTTATCAAGGGCACCCATCTGCGAAATTGGCATAATCGCTTCAAGGTCATTGACGTTGGCCAACAAAAAGCGGAAGGTATTTCGGATTTTGCGGTACTGCTCACTGATTTGTTTTAAGATGTTTTCACTGATTTTAAGGTCTGTCGTGTACTCACTTGTCCCAACCCATAGACGTAAAATCTCAACTCCATGACTTTTCGCAATATCATTCGGTGCAACTACATTGCCCTTAGATTTGCTCATCTTCTCACCTTTTTCATCGACAGTAAAGCCGTGCGTGAGGATTTTTGCATAGGGTGCTATGCCGTTATTGGCAGTACTGACAAGAAGCGAGCTTTGAAACCAACCTCGGTGTTGGTCACTTCCCTCTAGGTACATCGACGCTGGGTACGCACCTGAGTCGTATTCATCAGACTCCAAAACAGCTTTCCATGTGCTTCCACTATCAAACCAGACATCCAAGATGTCCATGACTTTTTCTAAATGCTCGCTCTCATAACCGCTGTTTGGAACAAGTAAGTCTGCAACATCCAAATCCCACCACGCATCCGCACCTTTTTCTTCAAAAATGTTCGCGACATATTCAACCACGTTTTTGTCAAAAATAGGCTTACCATTTCGTTTGTCTCTAAAAAATGCTATCGGCACACCCCAATCACGCTGACGGGAGATACACCAATCGGGACGATTTTCAATCATCGAACCTAAACGGTTGATGCCCGATTTTGGATAAAAACGCACTTTGTTGATTTCATTCATCGCCATTGTTCTTAAACTTGGTCGCTCGCCTACGGCTTCATCCATCGCCACAAACCACTGCTTGGTCGCACGGTAAATCACCGGTTGATGCGTTCGCCAGCAGAATGGATACGAGTGCGTAAACTTGGAGCATTTTAAAAGTGAGCTTCCTAAAAGCTCTAAAATACGCTCATTACATTTGAAAATATGCTCGCCTACAAACGATGCGGGCTCAGGTAAAAGTCCTAAATGCACAACGCTCTCATCGTAACAGCCACGCTCATCCACAGGCATAATCACCTCAAGGTTATAGCGAAGCCCCACTTTGTAGTCATCATCACCGTGTCCTGGAGCAGTGTGAACACATCCACTTCCACCATCCATTGTGACGTGTGCGCCTAAAAGCAATTGGGATTTTCTGCCATTTAAAGGATTGATCGCAAAGCTGTTTTCAAGCACACTGGCATTGAAAGTTTTAACCACTTCTCCTTTTACGACACCTTGCTCTAAAAGTTTTACATGTAAAGGCTCTGCCACGATAAAACCATCGCTGGTAAGCACATAATTCTCTTCAGGACTAAATGAAATTCCCACATTTGCAGGCAATGTCCACGGTGTGGTTGTCCAGATAATCACCGATGCATCGTCACTAATCTCTAGTTTGGCTTTTGCCGCATCTTCAAGAGCAAACGCCACAAAGATAGAATAGTCTTCTTTGTCTTCATACTCCACTTCTGCTTCAGCCAATGCACTTCGCGCCGCCCAAGACCAATAGACAGGTTTGCTTCGCTCTACCAAAAGCCCTTGATTGGCAACGCCACACAAGGCTCTGAAAATATCGGCTTCAAACTTAAATTTCATGGTCAGATACGGATTATCCCAATCCCCAACAACCCCTAGTGATTTAAACTCTTCCCGTTGAATATCGATAAATTTACGGGCATGTTCACGGCACAATTCTCTAATTTTACTTTTTGGTAAGGCATCTTTTTTTTCTTTGCCAAGATTTTTCTCCACTTGTTGCTCAATTGGCAAACCATGACAATCCCAACCCGGTACATACCGTACCTTTTCACCAAAAAAGTAGTGGGTTTTGATGATAATGTCTTTTAAAACTTTGTTAAGAGCGTGACCAATGTGAATGTGTCCATTAGCGTAGGGAGGTCCATCGTGAAGAATAAATGTTTGCGGGGCATTTTTGCGATTTTCAATCATGCGTGCATAGGCACTTGTCTCTTTAGAAAACCATTTAGCATAGCGAGCAGGCTCATTTTGGGGTAAGTTGCCACGCATCGGAAAATCGGTTTGCGGCAGTAGCAACGTCTCTTTATAATCCATAAAAATACTCTCCTTAAGCCTTACATGTAAAGCTATAAAATGAGGCAAGTTTACCCAAAAACGATTTAAGAAGCACTTACGCTAGGCTTTGATGCTATAATACGAACTAAAAAAGGCTTCTTAATGAAAAGCT
The DNA here is from genome assembly GCA_964441765.1 of uncultured Sulfurospirillum sp. Taxonomy (GTDB): domain Bacteria; phylum Campylobacterota; class Campylobacteria; order Campylobacterales; family Sulfurospirillaceae; genus Sulfurospirillum. The sequence goes on along the minus strand of CAYTVI010000003.1, from coordinate 10,121 downwards.
CTTTAATTGTTGTTGGAAAAGCCCTTCGTTACAATACGGCATTTTTAAACTATATTCACTCAACCATCACGAAGCATATTGACTTGCCAGACCAAACGGTTTATATTGATAAAAACGATAAAGACCTCTTTTTTGTTCTAGAAGAAACCATTGCACATGCCGATGAGATTATCATCGTAACCTCCAGTGATAGTTTTAACCTTATTAATAAAGTCTTAGCAACCCTTGGAGAAGAGTCATTAGAACTCAAAAGTGGTATGCTCATCCCTTCGAAAACAGTGCGTTTTGAAGAAAATAGCTATCTTTTAGAGCGAGAGGGAAAACATATCAACGTTATTAAAGCCAGTGAAACACAAAAATTGCCCTCTTTACTCATTGAAAAATCATCCAGTTCTTCGCTCTTTTCAGTGATTGATTTAGATGAAGATTCTTTAAAAATTTTACTTGAGCCACTCGCTCAAAATTATGAAATCAAGATAACACCGACAAAATTGATTGATGGCTGGATGATTATCGAAGCTATTTCAAACAAATATGGTAATCTTGAGAGCTTTTTTAAAGCGGCAACTTCTTTGCTTCCTCAAAAAGTGATTCAACATCCTGATATTATTGCCTTTATTGCGACAAACCTTGAAGCACACAATAAAACATTGAGTATTGCGGAGAGCTGTACAGGAGGACTCATAGCATCCATGTTTACGAAACATTCAGGAATTTCTTCTGTATTTAAAGGAGGCATCGTCAGTTATGCCAATGAAATCAAAGAGTCATGGCTGGGAGTCAATAACGACACGATTGAGCGTTTTGGAGCTGTGAGCGAATTGTGTGTACGAGAAATGCTAGAAGGTGTTTTAAATGCAAGTCTTACTGATTTTGCGATAGCCACCAGTGGAATTGCAGGCCCAATGGGGGGAAGCGTTGAGAAACCAGTAGGAACCGTTTTTGTTGGTGCACGTACAAAAGAAGGTATTGTCAATGTTGAACGACTCCTATTACAAGGCGATCGTGAGTATATTCAGATGCAAAGCGCTTACCATGCTTTAAAACTTCTTTTACATGTAGGAGAAAATATTTTTCTAAAAAATGCAAAAATATCTTGACAAATGATTTTTTTTTCTCTATAATTTCAGCCTCATTACGAGAAGAAAGACAAAGAGCATGACTCGTTAGCTCAGCAGGTAGAGCATCTCCCTTTTAAGGAGGTGGTCGATGGTTCGAATCCATCACGGGTCACCATTGTTAATTATTATGTGCGACCCCATCGTCTAGCGGTCCAGGATCCCGCCCTTTCACGGCGGTTACAGGGGTTCAAATCCCCTTGGGGTCGCCATTTAATTTTTCTTCTTCTAATGTACCCTTTTGGTCGCTTAGCTCAGTTGGTAGAGCGCCACCCTTACAAGGTGGATGTCATAAGTTCGAGTCTTATAGCGACCACCATATATGCGCGGCGGTAGTTCAGTTGGTTAGAATATCGGCCTGTCACGCCGGGGGTCGCGGGTTCGAGCCCCGTCCGCCGCGCCACGTTTTTTTAAAACAATCATAGGTTTTATTTTATTTTGTAAGACCGCTTGAGCATGACTCGTTAGCTCAGCCGGTAGAGCATCTCCCTTTTAAGGAGGTGGTCGATGGTTCGAATCCATCACGGGTCACCATTGTTAATTATTATGTGCGACCCCATCGTCTAGCGGTCCAGGATCCCGCCCTTTCACGGCGGTTACAGGGGTTCAAATCCCCTTGGGGTCGCCATTCTTTTCTCCTAAATTCGACTTCCTCTTTGATTAATTCCCTCATTTTCATAAATATCAATCTCTTTTTTATATTCTGGATTACTCTTTTTCAATTCGCTGTTCATAAACGCAATAATCTTAGCATCTGCATTGTGATGACTGGCGACAAGTAAAATAAAATTGAGATACACTTTAGCACTTTTAGGTGGGTTTCCTTTTTCTTTAGGAGGGAAGGGGCACTCTTTGGAAACTCTCATAATAGCAGAAGTAAGATCATTTTTTGTTGTTGTTCGTTTAGCCACTAACTCTACTAGCTCTTCAATCGTTATCTTACGTGATTTACCTTCTTCTTTGTTATCTTTAGCCTTAACATGAACGACAACAGTTTTTTGCAAATTGGCTACAACAATAAAGAGCGAAATAAGTACAATTAAAATGACCGCAACAATCGCGAAAATAATATGATTTTCTTGCATGTGTAAAAAAACCCTTTTTTAGGGTTATTATACCATCTTGGAAAGGGGAAATTCCCCTTTCTTCAAGCTAAAGTGTTTTATTGATAGCGCGTTTTGGATATGAAAAGGCTATAACAACTGCCACAACAGCAATGGTATAGTAAACAAAAGGAGGAACAGGAACAGGATCTCCTGAAGCGTAAGAATGCATTCCTGAGAGATAAAAGTTAACTCCAAAGTAGGTCATAATAATCGCTGCAAAGGCTATTGTGGAAGCAACAGCAAATGCAAAAGGATTATTAAGGCGTGGAACAAATCTAAAGTGAACAATAGCTGCATAAATTAAAATAGACACCAAAGCCCACGTCTCTTTTGGATCCCACCCCCAATATCTTCCCCATGATTCATTTGCCCATACTCCACCTAAAAAATTACCAATGGTGAGCAAACTTAAACCTAAAATCATAGACATTTCATTGATGCGCGTAGCTTCTACAATATTACGATCAATTTCAACTGTATTTTTTTTGCGTAAAATAAATAAGATGAGTGTGAAAAATCCTAACAATGAGCACAATCCTAAAAATCCATAACTTGCCGTAATCACTGAAACATGGATATTAAGCCAATAAGATTTTAAAACAGGAACAAGATTTGTAATTTGTGGATCCATCCAACTCAAATGCGCTACAAAAAGTGTAACGCCTGCCAGAATAGAGGTCAAAGAAAGAGCCACAATTGATTGGCGTGAGAAGAAAATACCTGAAAGTGCTATCGCCCATGCAATATATATCATCGATTCATAACCATCACTCCATGGAGCATGGGTTGAGATATACCATCTTAATGCAAGACCAAAGGTATGAACAATAAAAGCAATAAAATTAATGCCTAAGACAATTTTAGTAATAAGCGTAATACCAACTTTTGGTTTAACCATCTTCGCAAAAATAAAGAGAAGCAATACAAGTCCACTTAAAAGATAAAAAGGGCTTAAGCGCTGAAAAATTTTAGCATGATTGAAAAAAATCTCAGCCTTCACACGACTAAAGCTAGGAATAATTTCAGAACCGTACTGCTCTTGGTAAGCCTTAAGCTTATCAAGAGAACGATCAGCATTGAGCCATATACCTTTTTCAAGCCCTTCGCCAATAGCATCAAAATAACCACTTAAAAGCGCTCTCACTTCATCGCCTTCTTGCTTTGCAAATGTCATCACCGCTTCTTGTGGAGCAAACCAACGTTTGGATTGATCATTTTGTTTTGGAATCATCTTGAACACTTCGCCGGTAAACACCATATAAGAAATATTCACACGCTCATCAACTTTTAAGACATCTTTGTCAAATTGATTTCGCTCTGCAGGCTTTTTACGATTAGCTTCTTCCGAATACTTTGTTAATTTAAAGCTTCGCTCTCCTTCTTTTTCAAAAAAATCATTAAAAGAAGCATGTTTTTGACTTTGAGGAATTCCAATAATTTTTTTCAGTTCAGGATGAAACACTTTAATGAGTGGCTGTACTTGCCATTCCGCAGGAGAACTCATCATACTAAGAGCCACTTGATTAGCACTCATGCCTTTAAATGTAGCACTACCATATACTTTATTGAGCACCTCTGTCGAAACGGTATCGATAGGTTTAATTCTTCCATCAACACTTTGTACCAAAATACGTCCAAAGCGATCCGCATGCGTTGCATCATATCGCTTTAAAAAATTAAGATAATCTTCTGTAGTATATACTTTTTCTTGAGCGTATAACGATGGTGTCGACAAGCTTGCAAGAGCTAAAAAACAGACTAAAAGTGCTGTTTTTACTTTTGCCATATCACGTTGAACTAACGTTGCAAGTTTGCGAAAACGACTTTTTGGGTTGAGCATATTAAACACAAGTCCAACACACAGTAAAATATAACCTATATAAGTCGGCCATTTACCAGGATCGCTATTGACAGATAAAATTGTTCCTCGTTCATCTTTATCATATGAGGATTGGAAAAAACGAAATCCACGATAATCTAAGACATGATTCATATAAACACGATACGGCATATGGACTCCATTTTCTTCATCCACCACCTCTACTTCGCTTGCATAAGACATGGGCGACATAGAACCTGGATAGCGTTCTAATAAAAACGCATTGAGCTTAATATCAAAAGGCAATGTAAAAATCTTTGAACCCCACTCAAATCTAAAGGGAATGCCACCGACTATTTCCTCTGTCATTTGTCCTTTTGTTCCTTTTCCACGTCCTAGTAATGCAACTTCTTTCGTTTCGCCCTTATAACTCACCTCTGCAATAATGGCTGAGACACCTTGCCCTTTCGTCATAGGAGTAGTATCTTCTAAAACTTTTTCTTTCCCTTTGAGCCCAATATAGCGAGGTGCAAAACTAACATTTCCTATTGTATAGAGTTGTCCTGTTGTAAATGGATGTGTTTGGCTAGCAGCAAATTCACCGCGTGCATTTTCTGCCATTTTAAACCAACTTACATTCACAGGCGCACTAAATGAAAAAAGACCGTTTTCTAACTTAAATGCAATTTCTTGTTTCCCTTTAGAAATCGCTTTTTTAGCATTAAAATTAAAAACATATTCTGTTGTTTCATAGACTTCACCTTCTTTTAATACAACACTCACACTTTCCCCATAGCCACTGAGCATCATAGAAATCGTAGGAACTCCTTGTGGGTCATCCATCACTTTTTTTGTAGCATTGGGGATAAATTTTTTAAAAGCTACAGAAGCTTTTTCCCCTTCTACATCAAATGAAAAATCAAACCCATTTCCACCGAGAACAGAAATGAGTTGCTTATGTGCATAACCATAAGGCTTACCCTCTTTAAGAGCGCTTGCTTGTATAAAAGAATCACTTGAGACAATTCTATTTTCTCTCATACCTTCTCTAATGTGAAGTGTCCCTTCAAAACCATAATAACGCGTTATCCCTGAGCCGATAAGAATAAGAACAAAGCTTATATGAAATAAAAAAGAAGGCAATTTATCCAATGTGTATATTTTATAATGGACAATGTTGTAAATTAAAATAGCACATAATGCCACTTGAATGGCTTCGAACCACCATGATGTATAGATGAGCGCCCAACTTGTTTCGACACCAAAATCATTTTCTACAAATGTAGCAATTCCACTAAAAGCTCCAAATAAAAGAAGCAATATAATTGCCCATTTCATTGAAAAAATCTTTTTAAACACCCTGTCCATTGGACTCCCTTTAACAGAAAAATTGAGTTATAGTAGCTTATTAGAGTAAATAATTTATAAATCATTAAAGATAGTGTAAACCTCTGTATGTTCGAGGTTTACATGTAAAGAATGATGGCTTTATCCGCCGAGGTATTTTTTACGAATGGTATCATCGCCTATCATGTCAGAGGCGATGCCTTGCATGACTATTTTTCCATTTTCCAAAACATATGCTTTGTCTGATATTTTGAGCGCAGCAAACGCATTTTGTTCAACTAATAAAATGGTAATGCCCTCTTCACGAAGGCGTAAAATTGTTTCAAACACTTCACCAACGATTTTTGGAGCAAGACCAAGACTGGGCTCATCAAGCATTAAAAGCTTTGGCTCACCCATGAGTGCACGAGAAATAGCTAGCATTTGCTGTTCGCCTCCACTCATCGTACCAGCGAGTTGATGACGCTTGTCTTTAATGCGAGGAAATAAAGTGTACATGGTATCTCTTAAATGCTCATAATTTTCATCGTTATTAAATGCCCCCATGCGTAGATTTTCTTCAACGGTAAGGTTAATAAAAATCTTTCTTCCCTCTGGGACTAAAGAAAGACCATGCTGAACCAATGTATGCGTTTTATGATTACGGGTATCGTAGCCTAGAAAATTAATATCACCTGTTTTTTTGACACTGTTTAAAAGAGCTTTAAGCGTTGAACTTTTGCCAGCACCATTGGAGCCAATGAGAGAAATAATCTCACCTTCCTTCACTTCAAAATCAATTCCTTTGACCGCTTCAATCAAACCATAATAAACGTGTAAATCTTTAACCTTAATCATTGTGAAAATCTCCCAAATATGCGGCAATTACTTCTGGGTCTTTAATCGCATCATGAGGTTTGCCCTCAAAAATTGTCTTCCCATAATCCAAAACCAACACTTTATCGCACATTTGATTGACAAACTTCATATCATGCTCAATCAACAAAACCGTCAAATCAAAATCATTACGTGCTTTTTTAATGATTTCACCTAGCTCTTCCGTCTCAGAGGGGTTCATTCCTGCGGCAGGTTCATCTAAAAGCAACAACTCTGGATTTGTCGCCAATGCTCTAGCAATCTCAACTTTCCGTTGTTGCCCATAACTCAAATCGACTGCTTTTTCATGCGCAAATGATGCCATGCCAAAATAATCTAAGATTTCTAAAGAACGATTTTTGATACGTTTTTCTTCACTTAAAAAACGTGGAAATCTCACAATAGATTCAAAAAAGCCATAACGCGCTTGAAAGTCAAATCCAATCAAAACATTGTCAAGCACACTCATACTTGAAAAAAGACGTATATTTTGAAACGTTCTTGCAATGCCTTTGCGAACAATGTGATGGGGCTTAAGACCCGTTAATGGTTCATTACGAAAAAGTACTTGACCAGAACTTGGCTCATAATTTCCCGTGATGATATTAAACATGGTTGTCTTTCCTGCACCATTTGGACCAATAAGTCCAAAGATTTCTTTCGGTGCAACGCTAAAACTTGTCTCTTTGATGGCAGTGACACCACCAAAATTTTTAGTGACATTGTCAATTTTTAATATCATTTGTCACCCTTTTTTTGCCATTTAAATAAGTCTTTGAGCTCTTTTTTTCCCATAATTCCTTCACGTGCAAACAGCATGATAAAGATAAGAATTAAAGAAAATACAACCATTCTCATTCCTGGCATCGCTCCAGTGGTATATCCAAAAAGATTCATTGGTTCATCCAAGAAGCGCATCCACTCGCTTCCTCCGATGACTAAAATAGTGCCAATAATCGCACCTGTAGTGCTTCCAAGCCCACCAAGAACGATGATAATCAACAGCTGGAACGTAAAGAAGAAGTCAAATAAATCAGGCGATATACTTGTGAGCAACGCCGCAAGTAAGCCTCCACCAACTCCTTCAAAGAAAGCACTGGTACAAAATGCCAATGTTTTTGCTTTAAATGTATTAACTCCCATAGCTGTTGCAGCATCTTCATCATCACGCACCGCTTTCATCGCGCGCCCAAATTTTGAATTGACGATATTTAAAACAACAATCACAGCGACAATCGCAATGCCTCCCGTCCAATATAAATTGGAAAACTCAGGAATATCATTAATTCCTAAGGAGCCATTGGTAATTTCAGGATTATTAATCGCTAAAATTTTAATAATAAACCCAAAGCCAAGCGTAACAATGGCTAAGTAATCTCCACGAACTCTAAAGACAGGAGCTGCTAAAAAAAGTGCTAAAAGTGCTGCAAAAAATCCCGATAAAAGAAGAGCCACAACAAAGTTAGCATGCAATGTCATAATAAACGGAGATGGATCAACAAGTGCGTATTGATATGACTTTGAATCGGGGCTGACCAGAAGAAGTGCTGTAACATACGCACCAATAGCAACAAAACCATTGGGTTCTAGTGAAAACTGACCGGTAACTCCGTTAATCAGATTGTAACTCACCGCTAGAATAATAAAAATAGCAATATTATTTAAAATACGAATACTATACTCATCAAAAAGCTTATTGGCAAAGACGATAAAACAAACACTAAGCACAATAAAAGCGATATTAATCCATTGATCTTTTTTACATGTAAAACCCATCTTAGAACCTACTCTTTTCAAAATCAATTCCTAAAATCCCTGTTGGCTTAAAGAGCAATATTAAAATTAAAAAGATAAATGCAAACGCATCTTTGTAACCACCAAGTTCCGGAAGAAATGCGATAACAACTACTTCGGTAAAGCCTATAATCAAGCCTCCAAGAAC
>CAYTVI010000003.1:0-1834 GCA_964441765.1 uncultured Sulfurospirillum sp. | reverse complement strand
AACAATATAGCTGTGATGATAGGTACAAGAACTGCAGAAACAGGCATCGTAAGTCCTGCAAAATCAACGATAACTTCTAAGTAAGCAGGTACAGGAAATGCTCTAGGAACACCTCCAAAAAAGACGTTAAAAGCATTTTCCAAGAAGAAACTCACACCTATTGCGGTGATAAGCAAAGAAATTTTTGGAGCACTTCGAAGCGGACGATAAGCGATACGATCACTTAACATTCCAAGCGCTGCTGAACCAGCAATCGCAAGCAAAACAGCGGCACCAAAAGGAAGCCCTAGAACAGTTATCCCAAAAAAGCCTAAAAATCCACCCACCATCATAATATCGCCATGCGCAAAATTGATAAGCCGTAGTACGCCATACACCATCGTATAACCGATAGCAATAAGTGCATACATACTGCCTAAGCTAAAGCCATTGACCATCTGTTGCATAAAAATTGATATATCCAAAACAGATTCTCCTTCGTAATTTTAGAAAAACAATATCTAGAGTGTATTGATTTTATAAAATTACTTTTCCCTTCTTACATGTAAAAAGGGAAAAGCGTAGAATATATTAAGGATTAACGGTTGCTTTATAAACAGCTTTTCCGTTTTGAACCACTTTGATAACCGCTGAACGAGTTGTATTTCCAGTTTCATCCATATTAAGAACGCCTGAAACACCTTCAAAGTTTTTAGTTGATTTGATCATTTTATTGATACATACGCTATCTTCTGGGTTAGCACAACGATTCATCGCATCAATCATCACGTTGTACGCATCAGCACCAAGCGCAACAAATGAGTTAACATCTTGCTTGCCTGTTTTTTTCGCATATGCCGCGATAAAATCTTTTGAACGCTGTGTTGGAGGGGCACCGTAATCAAAGAAGTCAGTAAACATATAACCCTCAACCGCTTCGCCGCCTAAGTCGATAAAGGTTTGATTGGCAACACCATCACCTGAGAACATAGGTTTGACCAAGCCAATTTGTTTTGCTTGACGTGCGATCATAGAAACTTCAGGATGGTACATAGGAAGGAACATAAAATCTGGATTTGCAGTTTTGATTTGTGAAACAACCGCTTTAAAATCTTTATCGCCAGAGCTTACTTTGATCTCTTTTACGATTTTTCCACCTGCTTTTTCAAACGCTTCTTTAAATGCTTTTGCAAGCCCCAAAGAATAGACTTGTGCTTGGTCAGAAACCACAACAGCCGTTTTAAGTTTTAAATCTTTTGTAGCATAGTTTGCAACAACAGCACCTTGAAATGAATCAGTGAAACATACACGGTTTGCAAATTGTTTTTGCTCTGTGAGCTTGTCATTGGTTGCAACTGGGGAAATAACAGGAATCTGCTTTTTCTCAGCAATCGCCATCACTTGAGCCGTGTTCGTACTGGTCAATTCACCTAAAATTCCTACTACTTTATCCGAACTAATCAGTCGTGTTGTAGCATTGGCTGATTCAACTTTATCGCCTTTGGTATCGACCAAAACCAACTTAATCGTGTCTCCATTTTTAAGTGTTGGTTGCAACGCATGTGCAAACTCAATACCCTCATACGCAGTTTGACCATAAGCAGCCAAAGGTCCACTCATAGACATAGTAACACCAACGTTAATCTCTTTTGCAAAAGAAAGTGACGCTAAAACAGCAGCAGACGTAGCAAGTACGGCTAGTTTTCTCATGAAGACTCCTTGATTTATAAAGTAAATAAATATTACAGAAAAGTTACTTAAATTTGGATGTAGGGTTGTGAAGTAAATGTGAGAAAATAGTTATATGCAAAAATTATAGGAGTGAAATTCCGCCCCAAAAGAGGCGGAATTAAAG
>CAYTVI010000002.1:43208-76340 GCA_964441765.1 uncultured Sulfurospirillum sp. | reverse complement strand
TTTTGCTCAAAATCTGTCGCGCCAAATTCTGTTTTATCAAAAATCTCAAAACCAACTTTACTATTTTTAGGGATACCAAGGGCAGCTATAGCAATTCTTTGCTTGTGCACCACTTCACTTGGAACAGCAATCGTGCCCTCATTTAAAACTTTATAAGGGATTTTTTCTTTTTCGAGTTGCTGAATAATTAAGGCTGAATCACTTGCAGTAGTATTGTCAAATAAAACGCTATAGCCTTTAATGCTATTAGCATTTGTATTTTTATAGAGCGTTAAAAAAACCAAAAAACCAATCAAAACGACGACAGAAACCGCCGCAACGATTTTTTGACGCAATGTCAAATTCTGGATAAGCGTTGCTATTTGATTTAATAGTGTTTTAAACTCCATCTGCCCTTCTTTTACATGTAAATTGTTTTAAAGCATTCAAAAAAGCGCTCATTTTGCTCAGGTGTACCAATGGTTACACGAATCGCATTCATACCATACGCGCCAAGATTACGGACGATTATACCCTTTTCCATCAATTTTTGAGCAATCGCTGAAGAACTTTTCGTTGGATCAAATTCTAAAACGATAAAGTTTGTATAACTCTCAATCGTTTTAAACCCAAGCTCTTTTGCAAAGGCTTCATACGCTTTCATTTGCTCAAAATTTTCTTTAACAGAAGCCTGTACAAATGCTTCATCACTTAGCGCTACAATCGCTGCTTTGAGTGATAAATTGGTGATATTAAACGGTGCGCGAAGTTTTAATAAGGCTTTAATCACTTCAGGCTGTGCGATACCATAACCACAACGCATTCCACCTAAACCATACGCTTTTGAAAATGTCCCTGAATAAAGAGTATTAGGATATTTTGTAATCATTTCGCTCGGGACTATCTTTTTTGCAGGGTCTTTAAACGAAGCATATTCTTGATACGCACCATCGATGACCACAAGAGTATCAGGGCTTATCTCATCTAAAAAGGCATACACATCTTTGGTATCTAAGCACTCTCCTAGTGGATTATTAGGAAGACATAAGAAAATAACAGAAACATCTTTATTGGCTTTATAGATTTCGAGCATCTCTTGCAAGTTGTGCCCAGAAGTCGGTGTTTTTAAAATTTTTGCACCGGTTTGAAGTGCGTAAATCTCATACATCGCAAAGGTAATGCCTGCCATTAAAACTTTTGTATTGGCATTGGCTTTTGCATGCACTGCAAAGGAGATGACTTGGTCACTTCCTGCGCCAATAATTACATTGGCTTCACTCACGCCATACTTTGCCGCCAATGCCTCTTTGAGTTCATACATGCTATCATCAGGGTACAAATTCATCTTTGTTGCTTCATTGCGCACGGCTTCAATCACTTTTGGACTGCATCCTCGTGGATTTTCATTGCTCGCTAATTTAATAACATCTTTTGCATCAATGCCATATTCTCTCACCACAAGCTCAATAGGCTTTCCCGCTTCGTAAATTTTTAGTTGGTCTAGTACTTCATTAAACTGCATCTCTCATCCTCCGCAAATATAGCTTCCAAGCCATTTGATATCGTATCTGTCTTTATTTTCCTCAATCACTTTTTGGACATTTTCATCATCAATATGTCCTTCAAAATCCATATAAAAAATCGATTGAAACCCTCTTTCTTTGGTAGGGCGTGACTCAATTTTTGTTAAATTCACTTTTTGTGCTTGAAACGTTTGTAAAAATTCAACAAGCCCACCTGGCTTATCATCAGTTTTTGCTAAAATAGAGGTTTTATTGTGAACCCCTCTTTTATTTTTAAAATCACTTAAAATTAAAAAGCGTGTTTGATTTGCCATATTGTCTTCAATTTTCCCAAACAAAATAGGTAAATTGACCAATTTTGCAGCAATATGTGAACAAATGGCTGCGGCTTCCGTGTCTTTAACAGCTTTTTGTGCAGCTTCAGCGGTTGATTTTGTGGGTATAAATTCTACCCCTAAAAGCATATGCTCTTCTAAAAAGCGTCGACATTGATTGTAACCTTGCGGGTGCGAATAGATACGCTTCACATGCTTAATATTTTCGCACACCGTTGCAAAGGAGTGGTGAATATCCATATAAATTTCAGCAACAATCTTCGAATTAAACTTTCCAAGACAATCTAGCGTTGTACCCACAGCACCTTCGGTATTGTTTTCCACAGGCACCACACCGTATTTGGCTTCGCCGTTTTCAAGCACATGAAACACTGCTTCAATAGAGCTGACCCCTATGTAATTACCCATTGCGCCAAAACGACTCTCCGCCACTTGATGCGTGTAACTTCCCTCGGGTCCTAAGTAAGCCACTTTTTCAGGAAATTCCAAATTACGGCTGACAGCAAAAACTTCTAAAAAAATCGCATCAATTGCTTGAGCTTTTAATGCTCCTTGATTGAGTGATTTTAGACGATCCAAAATCTCTTTTTCACGCTCAGGTCGATAAATGGCTGTTCCTGTCGTTTGCTTAACGCGTCCTATGGCCTTAACGTGTTCCATCCGCTCATTAAGAAGTTTTAAAATCTGATCATCAATGTTATCAATCTCTTTACGATACGCTTCTATATCTTTCATGCTCATCCTTCAATCGCGCCAATATGACTTACAATCTCATCTAAGTCACTCTTTACATGTAACACTTCTGAGGCATCACGGCACTTACCACTTAACACTAAAATCGTTTTCATGCCAAGCTTTTTAGCGCCCAACAAATCCCCAATCGCATCATCGCTGATCATCGTTACCTGTGAAAAATCTCCATAAACACCTTGTGCTTGCAAAAGCTTTAGTGCTTCATTATAAAATAGAGTACTTGGCTTCCCAACAACGTGATACTCTTTTCCTGTTGCGTAAGAAAGCATTTCTAAAATAGCACCTACACCTGGATAACGACGCTTATCTTTGGCATAAATACTCGTTGCGTGCATCCCTACAATTTTGGCGCCACTTAAAGAAAACTCTATCATACTGGCATAATCTTCAGCACTAAAATCTTTTTTACTCGCTATGACAATCGCTTCAGGATTTTTGGCATTTTGGTCATACCCTAGTTGTTCCATCACACTCAAAAACTCTTCTGCTCCAAAACTGCGAATATTCTTTACATGTAAAACATTTCCCAACGCCATAAACGGGTCAAGATAATTTTTTGCAGGGATTGAAAAACCCAAATCATTTAAAAACTGATGAAAGTGTGTGCTGGGTATTTTTGTATTATTGGTAACAACAACATAAGGAATCTTCTTCGCATTCAAAGCATCAATAAATGCGATAGCGCCTTGTATAGGCTTTTTTTCGACGTCATCAATCAACGTTCCTTGCACATCGATAAAATAACTCATAAATACTCTTTTTCCAAAGCAATTAAATCTTCAAAACGCTCACGAGCACGTATTAATCTATCTTGACCTTTTTCAAGAGCAACTTCTGCCACACGCGTTCTTGAGTTATAATTACTACTCATCGTAAATCCATACGCTCCCGCACTTTTAACCACCAAAAGGTCATCGTGCTCAAGAGGTGGAAGTAAGGTCTCTTTCGCAAAAAAGTCGCCACTTTCACACACTGGACCTACGACATCACACGGTGTTGCATCACTTTTATCTTTATTATAAGCTTCAATTTCATGGTACGCTCCATATAAACTTGGGCGAATTAAGTCATTCATCGCACCATCGACGATGACGAAACGTTTATATCCGTTGTGTTTTTCATACAAAACTTTGGTGAGAAAATAACCACTATTTCCAACCAAATAACGTCCTGGCTCACACACAAAAGTCACATCCAAACCACCAAGAGCTGCAAAAATACCTTGCGCATACTCATAAAGAGAAATCGTCGTTTCATCATCGTAACGAATCCCGATACCGCCACCCACATCAAAAAATTTAATATCAATTTGCAAGGCTTTAAGATTGCGTAGCAAGTTTGCCAAAACCACTGCCGCATCTTTAAAAGGTTGTAATTCAGTAATTTGACTTCCAATATGAAAATGAATGCCAACAGGATCTAACGCCGTTGCATTTTTAGCATGAATATACATGCGTTTAGCACTTTCTATATCCACACCAAACTTATTTTCATGCAGTCCTGTTGAAATGTACGGATGCGTTTGCGCATCGATATTAGGATTGACTCGAATACTAATACGTGCAACAACGCCTAACTGTGTCGCTATCATCTCAACACGCTTCATCTCTTCTTCGCTCTCAAGGTTGAGCATCAAAATGTCTTGCTTTAGTGCTTCTTCTATCTCATCGTCTCGTTTTCCCACACCGCTAAAAATAATTTTATATTTTGGAATTCCCGCATAAAGTGCGCGTTTGACTTCACCAATAGAGACACAATCACATCCTGCGCCAAGTCTTGCCATGTGTTTTAAAACAGAGAGGTTTGAATTGGCTTTAACCGCAAAACATATCAGTGATTTTCGTGCTTTGAAGGCTTCTTTTAAGGTGGTAAATTGTGTGGAAATGGTATCAAAATCATAAACATACAAAGGTGTTCCATACGTGCGTGCCAATGCGGAAAAATCAGTCATTATAACCCTTATTCGTGAGAATCATGTAGAATTAACTATTTTATCAAAAAGTTTAAAAAAATAGTATTAAAGTGGAATTTTTAGCGTTTGGAGTAAAAATAAAGAGCGATAAACCCTAATAGAACAATAGGGAGTAAAATACCAATTTCCGCGAATAAAACACCATTTGCACTTAAACGACTGAGCAAAAAAAGCCCACTCCATGTTACCAATGTGATAAAGGCAAATGCAGAAGCAATCAATGCCGTATTAAAGTACCGTCCCATAACGGGCGCTTTATAATAAAGAAAGATAACTAAAAAAGGAGCAAAAAAAGGAAAAAATATCTGGTAAAATAAGGTTGCTTTGATTTTGGCTGTATTAACCCCTTGTGTTTCAAAAAAGCGTAATGCCTCAATACCATCAAGAATGGAGAGTGCATGTTCGCTTTGGTAAACATTATCCATAATACGAGGCTTGAAATTTTCCATTGCTTTAAGCTGACTCACTTTCTCAAAACGTAACCCTACATCATCCAAAGCTTCAACGATGGGTTTATGAACGATCGTCACATTTTCCAAAACCCACTTATTTTGAATAAAACTAGCAATAGACGCGCGTAAAATCTTCGTCACATCCACACCATTCGTTTCGAAAATCGTTACATCATACGCCACTTGTTTAAAAGGGTCTAGTTTTTTAAAATAAATATAGTTGTTATCGTGTTTTAAAAAAAGGTCTTCAGAACTATTAGAAATTCGATTGTATTTTTTTAGATTTGTGCTGTATTCATAGGCGTAGGCAAATTCAGTCGCATTTAGTCCAATGTAAAGGCATGTTAGCCCTAAAGAGGTTAGAAAAAAAGGTTTTATGAGCGCTCGTTTACTGATACTCGAAGCATACATACAAATAAGTTCATTTGATTTTATCATACCAAAGTGCGTCACTATCATCCCAAAGACAATCGAAAGAGGCAGCACATAATTGACTGCATTCATCGCTTGAAAAAGAGCGTATAAAATCTGTAAATTGGCTGATTCAGGGATAGCATTGTAATTGGTGAGAAGATCAACACCCACGTAAAAAAAATCAAGAGCAATAAAGATGATAAAAAAGTTTTTGAGGTAATTTTTAACAATATAACGCTCAAAAAGCTTCATCTTTTCTCCTGCTCGCAATGGCTATTTTTAAGGCTATATTGTAGCGAAACTTCTTTTAAATCCCCGTTTAGAAGCGCTTTGATACTTTTCTTTACATGGCTAAGAATTTCGGGTAAAAATTCTCTTTGACATGATGAAAAGTCCGAAAGAACATAGTTAGCAACATCACTTTTATGGGTAGGTTTTCCAATGCCAATGCGAACTCTTATATATTCTGCACCAATGTGTGCATCAATGGAGCGAAGCCCATTATGACCACCATGCCCTCCACCAATCTTAAAACGAAGCGTTCCAAATGGAAGGTCTAAATCATCGTGAATAACAATAATTTGCTCAGGCTTAAAATAATCATCCACTGCACGAACACTCTCGCCTGAGAGATTCATGTACGTTGTTGGTTTGAGAAGTAACATAGAGGGAACTTTAAAAAGCTCGCCTTTAAATGTTGATTTTGTGATTTTTTCTGCAAGAGGATGGTCACCGAGCAATGCATCGATGACCATAAAGCCGACATTATGTCGATTGTTTTTGTATTGTAAGTCAGGATTTCCTAGCCCTACTACGAGTGTCATTGAAGCGTTACTTCGCTTTAATAACTCCGGCAACAGAAACACGTGTTTCGTCCATAACTCTAACGTTTGCTGGAACAGTAATGTCGCGTACTAAAAGTGTATCGCCAACATCTAAATCACTTACATCTAGAACAAAGCTATTTGGTAAGTTTTCAGCTGTACATTTAACAGCTAAACGTTTTTTAGACTGAATTAAAACACCTTTGTTTTTTGTTCCTTTAGGTGTACCTTCTAAAACAACCGGAACGAGGTATTTTGTTAAAACACCAGGAAGTGCTAAACGTAAATCAACATGTAAAAGATTGTTATTTACAGGGTCTCTTTGGTAATCTTGGATGACTACATTGTACTCATTACCCGCAACTTTAACTGGGAAAATAAGTGTTTCTTTGTTCTTTACTGCCTTGATGAATTCATTTGCTTTAAATGCAGCATTGATGTTTTGTTCACCCTTACCGTAAATATTAGCAATTAGATATCCATCTCTACGAAGCGCTTTAGTCGCTTTCTTCTCGATACTATCTCTAACGATGCCTTCTAACATGGTTGTCCTTTATAAAAAATAGGAGTGGATTATACTCAAAACAATCTTATGCTGACCTAAATCAACGCTTTAAACCTACAATATCTTTATCAACTTTTTTGACATACGTTGCTGTAGTTTCATATTTTTTTGTCTCTTTAAAGGCTTTGTCTGCATCATAAAAATCAAGCGCCATGGTGATATCATTACGACTTGTTGCGGCTCTAATTGCCTCTTCTTTATCAATTCTTCCCTCTGCATAAAGCCCTACAAGACACTGATCAAAGGTTTGTGTTTTGTAAACCTCTTTACCCTCTTTAAGCGCGTCAGGAATTTCATTTTCACGTCCTTCCATAATCAAGGCTTCAATCCGCGCATTTTTCACTAAAACTTCAACGGCTGCCGTGCGCTTTTTATCTACCGTACGCACTAAACGTTGCGCAACAATGCCTTGTAAAACACCTGATAATGACATTTTGATACGATTTTGCTCATCGCCTGGGAACATTCCAATGATTCGACCTATCGTCTCTTTTGCATCTACTGTATGCAAAGTTGAAAGAACCAAGTGTCCTGTTTCTGCAGCGTGCATGGCAGTTTCTATCGTCTCCAAATCACGCATCTCCCCTACTAAAATAACATCAGGGTCTTCACGCAATGCCGCACGCAATGAATCTGCAAAGGAAAGTGCATCTTGTCCAATAGCACGTTGATTGACGATGCATTTATCATCTTTATAGATAAATTCTACTGGGTCTTCAATGGTGATAATATGCTTTTTGTGATTTTGATTAATGTGATTAATCATAGAAGCAAGTGTGGTTGTTTTACCACTTCCTGTTGGTCCTGTCACCAAAACAAGTCCTCGAGAGAGATTGCATAAATTAGTAATGACTGGAGGAAGATTTAAAGACTCTAGTGTTGGAAGCTCCATTGGAATCGTTCTAAAAACAGCCGAGACACCATCAACTTGAAAGAACATATTGACACGAAAACGATAATTATCGTTTAACTTGAAGGTAAAATCGATATTTTTCTTCTCAACAAATTCACCAAACCGACTACGTACAAGCTCTTTCGCTAACAAAATACCATCTCCATGCGTAAGGATTTCATCAGAAAATGCAACAATTTCACCATTGATACGTCCTCGTACACTGGCTCCTGTTTTTACATGTAAGTCACTTCCTCTGCTCTCAACCAATTTCGTCAAATACCCTTTGAGCTTTTTGGTCATTTCAAACGTCAGTTCACTAACTTTAACCTCTTGTTGCATTTTAAAATCCTTATTCTAACGCGTTTAGTATCTCAATAAATGCCTCTTTAAAACTACTTAATCCCTCATTCATTAATTCGTCACACACACCATTCATATCAATCCCATTAGCGGCTAACGCATCAAAAAAATTCTCAATAACCGTGAGTGAAATCGTTTGAACGCTTGCTTTTTTTGAAGAAGACAAGAAAGCTTTAATGGTTTCCAAAGGTGCTGTATTAATAGCATTAGGAACGAAAAGTTCTCGAATATAATAATCAGGCTTCAACACATCACCCTTAACGCCCGTGCTTGCAAACAAGGCTCTAACATTGTCTATCTCATAGCTTTTAATCAACTCATAACAACGCAGTGCATTCATAATACCCACGCGAGAGGTGACAAACTCGATTTTTTTAAGTTCATTATCTAACTTTCTATCAAACCGACTTACGAAAATACTAATAACAGCCTTAGGCATATTACCATGTCGTTTATTTTCTTTCCATGTAACATTGGCACGTTGAAACGCTTCTAAACATTTTTCTGTCTGTTCTTTAGAAAAAATCAACGTTGCATTGACGTTAATTCCTTCACTCAAAAGTGCTTCCATAGCCACAAAACCCGCCTCAGTTGCAGGTACTTTAATCATCACATTAGGATAATTGATAGCAGAAAAAAGACGCTTTCCCTCTTCTATGGTTGCTTCAGCATCATCGCACAAAAAAGGATCAACTTCAATGCTGATAAATCCATCGTCATTTTTTTCGTACAAAGGCAAAAGCTTTGAAGCGGCACGTTTAATATCTTCAATGGCTAAGGCTTCATAAATCTCTTTAGGCGCTTTGCCTTTGAGGTTTGCTTTATCCTGTGCATATGCAGGTGAACTTAAAAACGCTGATTTGAAAATAGAAGGATTACTGGTTGCTGCATTGATACTCTTACTTTGAATCAACTCGGCAAATTCGCCCTCTAAAAAACTTCGCTCAACAAAATCACACCATAAAGAAAATTTTACATCATTGTTATACATCGTTTACTCTTTTTAAATAAATTGGAGAAGCTCTCGCATATCTTTCGTATCAATCACAATATTTGCCGCATTTTTCAAAATGGGTTTTGCGCAAAATGCCACTTTTTTTGCCGCACATTCAAACATCGAAATGTCATTAGCACCATCACCCACTGCAATGGTCTCTTCATAGCTTACATGTAAAAGATTTTGAAGACGTCTTAACATATCGCCCTTAGAAAAACCAAACATCATGTCCCCACCAACTAAACCGCTTAAAACACCATCCCTTACATGTAAAACATTGGCAAAATCTGCATCAAATCCTAAAATAGCTTTAGCAGGTGTTGTTGCGATGCGAAAGCCTCCGCTAAAAACAACCACCGTATAGCCTTGCGCTTTAAGTCCTGCAATCGCTTCTTTCGCACCATTCATCAAAGGCAATGTTGCACAAATAGCTTCTGCTTTTTTAGCATCTAATCCTTTAAGTAATCCCACGCGTGTGCTCAGACTTTCAAAAAAATCAAGCTCACCTTGCATCGCACGTTCCGTAATTTCAGAAACCCTTTTTTCCACACCATGTTCTTTGGCTAGAAAATCAATCGTTTCTCCATCCATCAACGTCGAATCAAAATCAAACACACATAACTTCATACGTTTACATTCCTTTCTCAAGCGCTAGCAATCTTGTCAATCCCAGACATTTTCATTATAATACTTAAAAACAAGTAACAAATGGATAAAAATATGGTTGAATCTTTAATCACAAAACTACGCAGTGAGAGCTTTTTAAGCCTTGAAACCACACCTATGCATGAGCCTAGTTTTGAGCCTATCATCGAAAAAATTGCATTATTTGAATTGGATAAAAAAGTCGATGCCTTTAGCACCACCGACAACCCCCTCGCACGCTTAAAATACAACGCCCTTTTTGGGGCACTCAAGCTTCAAACGAGATTTCAAAAACCCGTAATTGCCACCATGAGCATGAGAGACCGTAACAAAGTCGCTCTTCAATCAGACCTTTTAGGGGCAAATGAGCATGATTTGCGCTCTATTTTATGCCTCACAGGTGATCCTGCTAGTGCAAGTGACCAACCCTCTTTAAAAGGTGTCTTTGAGGGCAATAGCACGCTTTTAATGGATATTATCAAATGCTATAATGCAGGTATTGATTACGCAGGAAAACCCTTTAAAACACAACCCAAGCCCATTTACCCTTTTGCCGTATGCAATGCTCACGCCAATGTTCCCAAAAACCTTATGAAGCGTATGGCGACCAAAATTCATCATGGTGCGGTAGGCATTATCACACAACCTGTCTACAGTACAGAAAATGCTACCATGCTCCTAGAACTGCTCCGTGAAGCGCAAGCAAGCGTGAAAAGTGATGCTCCAAAAACAGAGCTTATCTTAGGATTTTTCCCTATTGTGCGCTTGCGTACTGCGCAATTTTTGAGTGCGCATGTTCCAGGTATTCATGTGCCTGATATGTGGATGGAGCGTCTAACACGTGCTAAAAAAATAAGCGAAGAGGAAGAAAAGAAAGTAGGGTTTGAACTCTCTGTTGAGACATTTAAAGCCATTCAAAAAGTCCACCCAAAAATACATATGATGAGTGCCAATAACTTCGAACTTGTTGCTGATATTTTAAAAGCTTAGTCTTTTACATGTAAAGAGGTAGCCAAAAAGTTATTTGGCTACCTTTACTGCTTAAAAATCACGTTTTAAAAGCTGTTCTACTTTTAAAATAGTCAAAATATTATCTTCACGCATACCGATGCCATACACCAAACCTTTTTCCGCATGAATGGTCTCAGGTGGTGGTCCAATACGACTGCTTTTGATACGAATCGCCTCAGTGAGTCTATCAATCACAAAACCAGCGGTATTGTCTTTCCCTTTCATCACGATATAACGCGTCTCTTCGTTGACTTTGGAAGGGTCCATCTTAAACTTACGACGCAAATCAATCAAAGGAATAACACTTCCTCTAAGATTGAACACACCTAAAATATAATCAGGCACACTTGGAACCCTTGTGTATTCAATTGGTTTAATAATCTCTTGAATACTCAAAATGGGCACCGCATACTCTTCTTGCCCAATAATAAATCCAACGAGTTGAACAACATCATCTTCTTTTTTCGGCTCTTCGACCTGCTTTTGTTGTTTTTGGATAATTTGATTTAATTTATCGCTCATTGTTCAACCGCCTATAATTTAATATTTTTTCGTACAACGCTCTCTAGATATTCTGGAGAGTATGGCTTCGTGATGTATTCACTCATTCCCGATTCAACGCCTCTTAATCTATCAGACTTGGATGTACGAGAGGTTACTGCTATCAATGGTAAGTTCTTATATTTAGAGTATTTACGAATTTCACCCGCTAAAGTGTACCCATCCATACGTGGCATTTCAATGTCAATCAGTACCGCATCGATGCTGTATTCTGCTGATTTAAGCATATTAAGCGCTTCTTGTCCATTGCTTGCCTCGATAACTTTAACCCCGATAGGTTCCATCGATTTTTTCATGATATTTCTATCCATCGCACTATCGTCAACCGCTAAAACAACATAATCACTTGGTGAACTCTTCACTTTAACCGCTGTTTCAGCACTTGCACGAATATCAACTGTGATACCTTTAGCCAAATTCATCAGTGCCGCAACGTCAATAATGAGCGTGACACGACCATCACCTCGAATCGTAGCCCCTGCAATACCATCAATACCTTGGAGGTAATCTCCCAAAGATTTAATAACAATCTCTTCTTGACCCACCAATGTATCAACCACAACGCCTAGTTTTGACTCAGCAAGACCGATGACAACAACATACGTATGCTCACCGCCCTCATAGACTTGTTTGACACCAAAAATATCTGAGAGGCGAACCAAAGAGAGTACTTCATCACGAAGTCTTAAAACGTTTTTACCTTCAATCGTATAAATCTCATCCAAAGGAATACGCACAGTTTCTAAAACCGATGCTAATGGAATCGCATAGTATTCTTCTTGTGCTCCAACCAGCAAGGCTTGAATAATTGCTAGCGTAAGAGGAATTTTGAGCTTAATAACCGTACCATGTCCCAACTCACTGTCAACATCAATAATACCGTTAAGCTTTTCAATGTTAGTTTTAACAACGTCCATTCCCACACCACGCCCCGAAACGTTGGTCACAACCTTTGCAGTCGAAAGTGAAGGCTTGAAGATCAGCGCAAACGCTTCTTTATCACTCATGCCATCGGCTTCGCGCTCACTAATCATCCCTTTTTCAATCGCTTTTGAACGTAAGATATCTGCATCCAAACCATTACCATCATCTGCAATTTCAATAACGATGTGATTACCTTCGTTGTACGCTTTTAGTTTAATCGTACCGACCTCTGGTTTACCGCGTGAAAGTCTGGTTTGTGCATTTTCAATCCCGTGATCACATGAGTTACGAATAATATGAACCAAAGGATCGCCAATCTCTTCAACAATCGATTTATCAAGCTCGGTCTCTTCACCTGAGATTTCTAGCTCAATTTGTTTACCAAGCTCGCGTGAAAGATCACGTACCATACGTGGGAACTTGTTAAAGACTTTTGCAATTGGCAACATTCTGGTTTTCATAACCGCAATTTGCAAATCTGTCGTGACAAGTGAAATAGATGAAACCACTTGATTGAGTTCTTCCAAAAACTTTTCGCCTTCGTAGCGCTCTTCAACATCATCATAAATTTTAAGCAATCGGTTTTTACCCAGTACAAGCTCACCAATCAAATTCATCAAGTGATCAAGTCGTTTAACTTCAACTCTGATGGTTTGTTCCATCGAACTAGCCGCTTCTTTTTTAGCCGGTGTTGTATTTGCCGTTGCAGCTTCTGCTCTGCGAGGAGATGCTTTAACAGGCTCTTCTTTTACTTCATCTTCATCATCAAGCACTGACTCAATACTAGCTTTTGGCGCTGGAGTCACTGCTGGAGCACTGGCTTCTCGTCTTTTCTTATCTTCTTCTTTACGCATTTTCAAAAGACGTTCAATCTCTTCTTCAACTTCTTCATCACTGAGCTTTGAATAGTCTTTATTGTCATCTTCAATGACAGGTGCGGCTACTTCGACTTTTGGAGCTTCTTTAGGCTTTGCTGCTGCTTTTGGAGCGCTATCACCACTTGAAATTTCATCCAATCGTTCACAAATATTCGTAATATCAATACCTACAGAAGTATCATTTCCATGATCACGAATCGCATGTAAAAGCGTTTTCATTAAATCAATAGACTCTAACACAACATCCATAACGTGATGTGTGAGTTTTAGCTCACCGTGTCGTGCTTTGTTAAGCACATCTTCCATATGGTGTGTCAAATGTGTCAAGACATCAAAGTTTAAAAATGATGATGAACCCTTAATCGTATGAGCAACTCTAAAGATACTGTTGAGTAACTCTAAATCCTCAGGTCTTGCCTCTAGTTCTACTAAGTTTTGATCAAGTTGTTCAATAAGTTCGAACGCTTCAACCAAAAAATCTTCTAAAATTTCTTGAATATCTTCCATCGTTCTACCCTTACTTTTGTGCTATTTTAACGTGCGATTTAATCACTTTAGAAACTTCTTTGTAGAAAACCGACGCATCAAATTTCGTTAAATAGGCTTCACCGCCCGCCTCTTTGCCCCTAAGCTCACTAAAATGATCACTGATAGATGAGTTAAATACAATCGGTATTTCTTTAAAACGGATATCTTCTTTAACATTGGCAGCAAAATGGAAACCATCCATCTGTGGCATTTCAACGTCACTGATAATAATTTTGACTTCGTTGGCTAATTTATCGCCATAGGTTTCATAAAGCTCTCGTAAACGCTCCAAGCCTTCCATACCATCTTTGGCTTCAACCACACGCATACCCATTTTTTTCAAAGCGTCACTCACCAGTTTGCGAGCCGTCATACTGTCATCTAGAATAAGTGCTGTGCCTTCCACTTTCATAATATCAGAATCATGAATATCGATTTTTGGCTGATAAATACCAAGGGCTTGAACCACACTTTCTAAATCCAAAATCAGAAGAACATCATCATTTTCGATGCGCGTAACACCTGTTATCTGACTTTTATCCAATGATCCCATACCCGCTACAAACGATGCTGGCTCGATATCTTTCCAACTGATACGTCTGATACGCTTAGCTTCATGCACCACAAAGCCGATTAAAATATCGCTAAACTCTGTGATGATAATACGAGGTTTGATAGAACCATCATCAGGCTCTTTAATATTCATCCATTTCGCCAGATTGACCACGGGAATAACAACCCCACGCAAGTCAAAAATACCTTCAATGTACTCAGGCACACCTGGAAGTTCTGTGAGATTTGGGATTTTGATGATTTCACGCACCTTAGCAACGTTTACCCCGTAAATTCCCTCATAAACCCCTTTCTCCTCTTGTTTGAAGATTCGAAAGTCAACCAGCTCCATTTCATTGGAGCCTACTTTTAAAATACTATCTTTAGCCATTGCAGCCCCTTAATTGCATCTGTGCAAATTCTCTCTCATGCGAGGATTGTACACTAAAATAGCTTTGATTGCACGCAAAAGATGAAAAATTTATATATTCGACCTGTTTACATGTAAAGACCTGATTTTGGTGGTAATGCCCTTCTGCGACCATATCGATATTTTCAAGCGGATATGCTTCTAGTTTCGTTTCGATAATCTGCTCGAAATGGAGGATTTTTTTGCATAAATTCTTTGATTTTTGATTATTTTCTATTTTTTTAGAAATAGCACCTTTTAAAACTTTGTCCCAAAAACCTAAAAAACGTAAGATATTTTGATTGCGAATCAATTTTGTGTAAAACGTGTGCACCACCCCACCGTATTTATCACCGTGTGAAAGCAAGCAGATTTTGCCACTTGGGAGTTTACATGTAAGGGGTTGCGCTTCTATGGGAATCACGTTTACATGTAAAAAAAGTTCTCTAAGATGAAAGTCGTGATTGCCTTCAAAGTAAAAAATCTCACAGGTGTGAGAAATCTCATTGATAAGCTCGATATAGCGCTGATACTTCTGTACCCCATGCGCTATACCTCCTACTAAAAGGTCGAACATATCACCCATTAAAAAAAGTTGTGGGGGAGGGTTTTGTTTAACGTGATGTAAGAAGTTTAAAAAGAAGGAGCGCTCTTCACATTCATGCGCATCGGCAATAAATAAGGCTCCTTCTTGAATGATCACATCAGGGAACATAGGCAATAATAGGAATTCCTGCGTATTCATCCAAACCACACATGAGATTTGCATTAACAACCGCTTGCGATGAAGCGCCTCGTAAAAGGTTATCGATACTTGAGGAGATGAAAAGTGACTTACCTTTTTGGCTCACAAAGATATCGCAAAAATTGGTTCCTGCTGTGGATTTGATATCAACAGGATTCTCCCGTATACGCACAAAACGCTCTTGTGCATAATAGGCTTTTAAAACCGCTTTGGCATCAATGACTTCACGGGTTTGAACATACGAGCTTATAAGCATACCTCGACTTACAGGGAGTAAATGTGGTACGAAATTGACTTCAAACGCCTGTCCACTTGCAAGTCTGAGCTTTTCTGCAATTTCAGGTTCATGGCGATGCTTTAAAGGATTGTACGCAAAAATATTTTCATTGATGGTGACAAAATGTGCTGTGGTGGTTGGTTTTTTACCCGCACCTGAGACCCCACTTTTTGCATCAATAAAAATAGGCGCTTCTTTATTGAGATAGTCCAAAAAAGGTAAAACACCCAAAATCGAAGCCGTCGGATAGCAACCAGGATTAGCAATCAAACGAGCTTCTTTTATTTTCGCACGATTCAGCTCTGGAAGTCCATACACTGCTTCACCTAAATGTTCTTTATCTTCATGTTCACAGTAATGCTTTTCATACGCTTCAAGTTCCAAACGGTAGTCTGCGGAGAGGTCAACCACTTTTACATGTAACTCCAAAAGCTCTTTCGCAAACCCCATTGCCGCTTTGTGAGGAAGCGCTAGAAACGCAAGCTTGGCATGTTTTGCAACCTCGCAAGCCTCTGCTTTATGCACTTCTTGTTCAAAAACACCCACGAGTGAGGGGTGCAAGTCGGTTGCACGCACCCCTCCTTCTGTGGTTGCGATATAGTTAATCTTAAAATGCGGATGGTTAATCAAAATTTTTATGAGCTCCAATCCTGTGTATCCACTAGCGCCAATGATAGCAACCTCTATTTTTGACATCCTTTATCCTTCAAAATTAATCTCATGGTATGCGATTTCCAAAATCTCATACTCTTGCTTTCCACCAGGCAACTGAATCGTCACCTCTTCGCCCTCTCCTCTTCCCATCAACTGTTTTGACAGCGGTGAGTGGTAAGAGATGAGTCCTCGTTCAGGATTGCTCTCTGTGCTTCCTACAATGGTGTAGGTCACCTCTTCATTGGTTTCAAGATTTTCAAGCATGACCGTTGAGCCAAAACGTACTTTGTCGTGCTCATACGTGCTTGGATTGATGACTTGTGAACGAGCCACCAAATCACTTAGCTCCGCAATACGTGAATCAATAAATGCCAATCTATCTTTTGCCGCATGGTATTCTGCATTTTCTTTCAGGTCACCATGACTTCGTGCAACATCAAGTTCTATCACCGTTTCTGGTCGTTGTCTTTTTTTCAAATCACTTAGTTCGTGGGTTAATTTTTTATAGCCGTATTCTGTCATTGGCTCTTTATTACTCATCATCTATTACTCCTTAATATCTTTATCATAGCCTCTTGTGCTCCGTGTTCCAACATGCCTCTTAGTTTTTTTGCATGTTCCACGAACGCTTCTTTATCCGTCGCTTCATACACTCTTAGCAAATTTTCCACATTCACATCTTCTTGTAAAAGCTCTTCATGTAAAGGCTCCAAATTGGCAAAATCAAATAAAATATTTGCCAATCCAACATGTTTTAACTTCACAAATTTCTTAGCCAACCAATAATCAATCGCTTTGGCTTTATAGGCTAAAACAAAAGGAACCCCCACTAAAGCCGCTTCCAAAGTAGCCGTACCAGAACAGACAAAAGCAAACTCACTTTTATCAAATGCTTCGTAGGTATTGCGACACAAGGTAAAAGCGCCAACGTTACCGTACATTTTTGCGATATCGTGGGCGTCTAAATGCGGTGGGATAACTAAAAGTCTCTCTTTCCCTACGAATTTAGAAGCCAACTCATTAAAAATAGGCATCAGTTTTTGAATCTCACTTTTGCGACTCCCTGGTAAAAAAGCAATTGCCCCTTCTGTGTCAGCTCTTAATTTAAACAAGGGAATTTCATCCAACAATGGATGCCCTACATAAGTTGCTTTGGTGTAAAACTGTTGTTCAAAAGGCAAAATAGAAGCTAACACCGTACAATACTTTTCCATTTGCGCAACACGATGCGGTTTCCATGCCCACACTTGAGGCAAAATGTAATAGATAATCTCTATATTTGGGTTCAGTGCTTTAATCGCTTTTGCTAACGGTAAATTAAACGCAGGCGAGTCAATCAAAATCACTTTGTCCACAAAAAAACTCATACGTGTCATTATCTTAATGGCTCGTTTAGCTTTGCGAATCTTAGGAAGAGCATCTAAAAATCCCATAATCGAAAATGCGCGGCTAGGCATCAAAGGCTTCCCAAAACGTTCATCAAAAATTCCATAAACTTCATACGTTTCAAGTGCGTTTAAAAGAGGTTCTAAGTGTAAATTTGCCGATGGCTCAAGCGCTGAAACCAATAACTTCAAAATGGTGCCTTTTTTAAGAGTACTTAACCCTTGCTAAAGAGTTATGAGAGAAGTCTATACAAAAGTCTCTTAAAAATATAAGTCTCTTTCGTTATAATAAGATGAAAAAAGATAGGTATTTTTATGAAACGCATTTTAATTACCAATGATGATGGCTTTGAAAGTGAAGGTCTTCACGCGCTTGCTCGCGCATTACGCCCCTTAGGACACGTAACCATCGTCGCTCCTACTACTGAAAAATCGGCTTGTGGACACTCTTTGACTTTAACCCGCCCTCTTCGCTTTATCTCCATCGAAGATGATTTTTTCAAACTCGATGATGGCACACCAACAGATTGTATTTATCTCTCTTTACACGCTCTTTTTGAGAGCGATAAAAAACCAGACCTTGTGGTCAGTGGTATCAACAAAGGCTCAAATTTAGGCGAAGATATTACTTACAGCGGAACAGCAAGTGCTGCTATGGAAGCAGTTATTCATGGGGTTCCTGCTATTGCGATATCGCAAGTCTATCAAGGTAGTCCTCAAAATATTCAAAATCATGGATACGATTTGGCAGAACAGGTTGCCCATGAACTCTCAAAAAAGATTTTGGAAGGTTCTTTTCCTCTGCAAGAACGTCGTTTTCTCAATGTTAATATCCCAGCCATCAAACCCTCAGAATTTAAAGGCTATAAAATCACCCGTATCGGGGAGCGCATGTATGGTAACAATGCGCAACTGCACCGAAATCCACGAGGTGAAGAGTACTATTGGCTAGGCGTTCATACCCTTGAATGGAGACACAATGAACAAAAAGATTGCGATTTAAGTGCGATTGATGAGGGATATGTTTCCATCACACCTGTCAAGCTCGATATGACAGCACACGATGAACTTGAAAATTTAAAACAATGGATAAATGCATGAAAGACCGTTACTCTCGCGTAAGAATCATCCTAGAAGATGATTTTGAAAAACTTCAAATTGCTAAAGTGCTCCTCTTTGGAGTGGGTGGTGTAGGAAGCGTTTGTTTGGACGCACTCTTTCGCTCAGGAGTGAATGACATCACGATTGTTGATTTTGACTGCTATGACATTACCAACCAAAACCGCCAATTAGGAAGTGATGCTGTGGGGATGGTCAAGGTTGAGCGCATGAAACAGCTTTACCCCAGTGTCACACCCATTGAGCAAAAGGTAACGCCTGAATGGATAGAAACATTTGACTTTACACCATATGACTTGGTCATCGATGCGATTGATGATATGCCTTCAAAAGTTGCCATTGCGCACCGTGCGGGTGAAAAACTCATCAGCTCTAGCGGTGGTGCTAAAAAAATAGACCCTACCAAAGTCCAATACGCCTCCATCTGGAAAACACACGGCGACGCGTTAGCTAAAAAATTTCGTTATGAACTCAAAAAAAGTGGCTTCAAAGGCTCATTTTTAACGGTTTTCTCCGCTGAAGAACCAAACTGCAAAGAACTTGGAAGCTTGATGTGTGTGACAGGAACATTTGGGTTTACGTTAGCTTCTTTAGCCATTCGCAAACTTACAGGAAGAATATAAATTTACATGTAAAAAGGGATAACTCATGAAATAGATGAGTATCCCTTTTACGCTCAATTTAAATCATCATCTTTCCAATACTTCGTCCCTTGTATTGTTGCTTGCAGCGCTAAGCCATTTTTGGTTAGTTTATAGAGTCTCATCCCCGGTTGTACGGTAATGGCACCTTCAAGCGAACCGCCTTTGCTGTCTGACTTCGCCGCAGCATCTGCTTGAGCATTGGCTTCCCAACCACTATTTACAAACGTATCCAATACTTCTTTGGTATCAAAAACAAAAATGGCTCTAAAATCTTTTACCCCTAAGCCAATGCCAATACCACCCGAAGCCATTTTCATATAGGTCTTCTTTTGTGTTTTATTATTGACGGCTACACCACTTCCTCCTTCTGCTGAGAGAAAGATAAGATTGATACCTACATTACTAAATGTAGCATACCCATACGCTTGTTTAATGTCATTTTTAGAACTTGGATAGGCTTTATAAAGCATTGTGAGTGTTTCTTGACTATCCGTGTTAATCGCTTTTCTTTTTTCAGCGACGGATTCAGCATATGAAAACGAGGCATATAAGAATATTGCTAGTAGAATCTTGAGTAATGGCATGATTTCTCCTTTTTACCAATATATTGTTTTCATGATTATTGTATCACGAATTGATATAGAAAAAATTATGACGATGAAAAGTGAATTATCTTAAGCGTCTAAGAGCACTTTTTCCTAGTTTAAAGATAGATGAGGGTTTATCTTCAAAAAAATCTTTACATGTAAAGACAATAACATCTGCTCGTTGTAATGCAAAAGCTCTCTCGAACCCTTGTCCACTAGGATTTGAAGAAGTAGAATAACTCCATGTAAGTTTTTTTAAAAACTGCAAATGTTCTTTGTCTTTAACGACACGAATAGCAAGTCCACACGGATAAGCAAAAGTTGTTTTTGAAGCCCTACGCACACGGTTCTTATGTGTTTTGGGAACACGCGTAAAGGAACGAAGCGTTGAGAGTGAATCCACGCTCATCAAAAAAGCTTTTCCACTGGGACGATTTTTGGTTTGGATGAGTGCCTCAGCACTTTGGGAGAGAAACCCCGCCGTTGTTTCTGTTTGCGCTAGATAAACAAGGTCGGGGTTCATGCGTTTTTAGTTCAGATAGTCTTGAAGTGCACGTGGTTCTAAGGCACTTTTATCTTGGATGTACTCTATGGCTGTGGTTGCAGCCGCTGCTGCAGCAACGGTCGTAAAGTAAGGAATTTTGAAACGAAGGACTGCTTGGCGAATTTTCTTCGCATCGTCTTTGCTTGACTTGGCATCACTGGTATTAATCACCAACGCGATTTCGCCATTTTTGAGTTTATCTTCGATATTGGGGCGACCCTCACTTATTTTATAGACAAACTCTGCGTTGACTCCCGCATCACGAAGTGCTTTGTGTGTACCACCTGTTGCAATGACTTTAAAGCCTAAGGCTTCAAATTTTGTGCCGATTTCTTTGGCAAAGGATTTGTCGATGTCAACCAAAGAGATAAAGACAGAGCCCTCTTTTGGAAGCACGTTGGCTGAAGCGATTTGGCTTTTTGCAAAAGAGGCTGGGAAGTTTTTACTAATCCCCATCACTTCACCCGTTGATTTCATCTCAGGTCCTAAGATAAGGTCTGCCCCTTGAAGTTTGTTGAACGGAAATACTGCTTCTTTCACCGCAACATGGTTAAATTTTTTCGCTTTTAAGATGCCATTTTCTTCTCTGACCACATCAAATTTATCGTAAAAACTCAACGCTTCTCTCAAGTTTCCTTGGAACATCACACGTGTGGCTACTTTTGCCATCGGAATACCTGTCGCTTTACTGACAAACGGTACAGTTCGACTCGCTCTTGGATTGACCTCAATCATATAAACATCGTCTTGATAGATAGCGTATTGAATATTCATCAAACCTACAACGCCAAGGTTCAGCGCAATTTGTTTGGTTTGGGCTTCGATTTTTGCCAAAAGTGTGTCACTTAGGCTAATACTTGGCAAAGAACATGCGCTATCACCACTATGAATACCCGCCTCTTCGATGTGTTGCATAATACCACCGATATAGACCTCTTTACCATCACTGATAGCATCAACATCCACTTCAATCGCACGGTCTAAGAATTGGTCAATGAGTACGGGTGAATTGTGGCTCACACTCACCGCTTCTTGCATATAAAGGCGAAGTTCACTTTCATTGTAAACAATACGCATCGCACGTCCGCCTAGAACATAACTAGGACGTACAAGAACAGGATAGCCTATCTCTTTTGCTTTTTCAATCGCTTCTTCTTCACTCGTTGCTGTTGCGTTGTTAGGTTGTTTGATGTTGTTGTCTTTAATAAATTGTGAGAATTTTTCTCTATCTTCTGCCATATCAATCACACGCGCGGTTGTGCCGATAATTTTTGCACCCATCACGGTCAATTTTTTAGCTAATTTAAGAGGTGTTTGTCCACCAAAATGAACGATAATACCATCTGGCTGTTCTTTTTCCACGACACTTCTAACGTGTTCAAAATCGATTGGTTCAAAGTACAAAATATCGCTGGTATCATAATCGGTTGAAACGGTTTCTGGGTTACAGTTGTACATAATGGTTTTAACACCCATGTCATTAAGCGCGTATGCCGCATGGACACAACAGTAGTCAAACTCGATACCCTGACCGATACGGTTAGGCCCACCACCAATAATCATCACTTTCTTTTGTGTCTCCTGATTCTTTACATGTAAAGGAAGCTTAGTGACATTGGTTGTAGAGTAAAGATACGGTGTTAGCGCTTTAAACTCTGCCGCACAGGTATCGACTTCGTTGTATTCAAAATCAATGCCAAGCTTTGTTCGTGCAAAATAGATGTCATTTGAAGTAAGTTCTAAGTTGTCTTCTTTGTTGACCAATTTTGCAATCATTTTGTCTGAAAAGCCCATCGTTTTTGCTTGGCGTAAAAGTTTTTCATCGTTTAAGATAAACATATCGATTTTCTTTTCAAAATCAATAATTTCTTTAATCTGCCCCAAAAACCAAGGGTCAATTTTGCTAAGATTGAAAACATCTTCCACACTATAACCTCTGCGGAAAGCTTCGCCTACGTAAAGTGCTCTATCGCAGTTTGGACGACGAATTTCGTGTTTAAGTTTTTCTTCATCAACTTTCATGCTTTCAAAGCCACTAAGATTGGTTTCAAGTGAACAGAGTGCTTTTTGGAAAGACTCTTTAAAGGTTCGACCAATCGCCATAACTTCACCGACACTTTTCATCGATGTGGTGAGTGTTGAATCTGCAAGCGGGAATTTTTCAAAGGTAAAACGAGGAATTTTTGTCACGATATAATCAATCACTGGCTCAAAGCTTGCCGCTGTTCCTGTGATATCGTTTTGAATCTCATCGAGGGTAAAACCAACAGCTAAAAGTGTCGCTACTTTGGCGATAGGATAGCCTGTTGCTTTAGACGCAAGGGCTGAACTTCGACTCACACGTGGGTTCATCTCAATAACCGTCATACGTCCTGTATTGGGGCAAATGGAGAATTGTACGTTACTTCCACCCGTGTCCACACCGATTTCACGTAAAATGGCAAATGAAGCATTTCGCATACGCTGATACTCTTTATCGGTCAATGTTAGTGCTGGAGCGATGGTAATACTATCTCCCGTATGCACCCCCATCGGGTCAAAGTTTTCGATAGAACAGACGATGATACAGTTATCAGCACGATCGCGGATAACTTCCATCTCGTACTCTTTCCAACCCAAAAGCGATTCTTCAATTAAGATTTCATTAATCGGGCTCGCATCAAGACCTGCCATAGCGAGTTCTTTAAACTCATCAATATTATATGCAACACCACTTCCCCCACCTGCTAAGGTGTAAGACGCACGAATAATTAAAGGAAATCCAATTTTTTCAGCCGCTGCATACGCCTCTTCTAGGTTATATGCATACGCACTGATGGGTAAATCCATCCCGATTTTAATCATCGCCTCTTTAAATGCTTGTCTGTCTTCACCTTTTTTAATGGCCGCAGGATTTGCCCCTAAAAATTGAATACCTTCTAACATTCCAAGTTCGTGCATTTTCATGGCAACGTTGAGTGCGGTTTGTCCACCCATGGTCGGAAGTACGGCGTCCACTCCCTCTTTTTCAATAATACGCGCGATAACTTCTGGCGTAATCGGCTCAATATAGGTTCTATCGGCAAATTCTGGATCTGTCATAATGGTTGCAGGGTTCGAGTTTACAAGCACAACGCGGTATCCTAACTCTTTAAGTGTTTTTGCTGCTTGCGTACCTGAGTAGTCAAATTCACATGCCTGACCAATGACAATTGGACCTGATCCAATGAGTAGTATGGTTTTAATATCGTGACGCTTTGGCATTGTATTCCTTTAATTTACATGTAATATTCAATTCAATTTTTCAACAAAGACTGAATTGAACACTTTTAGTGCTTTGTAATAACGTGCATATACGCAGGAACGTGAGGTACCATATAGGGTTTAACCACCACTGTCTTAGAAGACTCCTCTTCAATGACATGCGTGACAACACCAACTTTTATACCTTCAAAAAAGATGCCATCTAAGCCACTTGTAACCACTTCATCTCCAATTTGGGGTTGAAGCCATTGGGAGATGTATTTGACAAGAACCTCTTTACGATTTCCTTGTGCGACCCCTTGCATTTTTTGATTTCCAACGTAAACAGAAAAAATGGACTTAGGATCACTCAGTAACAAACCTTGGGGATGTCCATCATTCGCAACAACGATACCTGCAGCATACCCTTGTGAAAGGAGTCCATAAATACGACTGGTGTTAAAATCATCAAAAGATAACCACACTTTTCCATAGTCATTCAAGTTGGCATACCCAATGGAGCTAACCAACTTAACCTCAGGATGATACCCCGTGCTATTATGCTCTTTGAGCAAATCACTCAGTTTTGCCGCAAAAGCGATAGATAAAACCGCTGATTTTTGTAAATTCTGATTTTCTAATTTTAAACGTTTTATCTCTTCTTGCTGTGCGATATGTTCACTAATCTTATTTGATAGCGCCATTTTCGCTTCTACGTATGTTTCCAAAATACTTTGGTTGACACCGCCTATAAGATGGCGTGCTTCTGGTCCGTATCGAAGCGATACAAAAACAAAAGCAGCCAATAATAGGAATATTTTTAATTTATTCATTCGACAATTGTTGTAAAAGCTCTATCTCTTCCAATGCTTTACCTGTCCCTTTAGCAACCGCTAAAAGTGGCTCATCCGCTACAAAAACAGGGAGTTTTACGATATCTGAGAGGTACTTGTCAAATCCACGAATCAGCGCACCGCCTCCCGTGAGAACAATGCCATTTTCAACGATATCTCCTGCAAGGTCAGGAGGCATGACTTCAAGTACATCTTTAAGTGCATCTGCAATCTCTTTAAGAGGCTCTTTGATCGCATCTCTCACATCTTCACTCGTAAGCTC
The DNA here is from genome assembly GCA_964441765.1 of uncultured Sulfurospirillum sp. GTDB lineage: Bacteria > Campylobacterota > Campylobacteria > Campylobacterales > Sulfurospirillaceae > Sulfurospirillum. The sequence goes on along the minus strand of CAYTVI010000002.1, from coordinate 51,470 downwards.
AATTCGGCTTAAAAGACCACTCACTTGGTCACGACCTTTCACCACTAAAACCAAAGGTTCATCCATAGGAACGGCTGTACCTATAGAGATTTTGATCTCTTCTCCCGTTCTTTCACCAATCAATAAGTTGTATTTTTTCTTGACATAATCTACAATCGCCATATCAATCTTATCACCCGCAACACGAATCGATTTACTGATAACCAAGCCACCCAATGATACAACACCAATTTCAGTGGTACCTCCACCAATATCCACCACCAAACTTCCTTGAGGGTCACGAACAGGAAGACCTGCTCCAATAGCAGCTGCCATTGGCTCTTCAATCAAAAAGACTTGACGCGCTCCTGCACTCATTGCAGACTCACGTACTGCTTTTCGCTCTACTTGTGTCAAGCCATACGGAACACAGATGATAATACGTGGACGTAAAAAGCTTTTTCTACGGTGTGCTTTTTCAATGAAATAACGAATCATCTTTTCTGTCATATCAAAATCAGCGATAACCCCATCACGCATTGGGCGAATGGCTTCAATATCACCTGGTGTTTTACCCACCATGTTCTTTGCTTCTTTACCCACCGCTAAAATACTTTGCTTTCCATAACGATTGCGCTGTACCGCAACAACGGAAGGCTCGTTGATAATAATCCCCTTGCCTTTTACGAGTACGAGTGTGTTAGCTGTCCCCAAGTCGATACTCATATCGCTTGAGAAAAACCCTATTAACTTGTCTAAAATCATCTCTATCCTTTTTTACGCACTTTTTTTATTTTTTTTAATGTAGAGTGGTTTTTCATGATTGACAATAACATCTTTGTTAATGACCACTTCATACCCATCAAGTTCTGGAAGCTCATACATAATATCCACCATTATCTCTTCCATGATACTTCGTAAACCTCTAGCCCCCGTCTTACGCTTAATTGCCATCTCAGCAATCGCGTCAAACGCTTCTTTATCCAATGAAAGTTCTACATTGTCTATTGCAAAAAGTTTTTTATATTGTTTAAAGATTGCATTTTTAGGCTCTGTCAAAATGCGCACCATATCGTCTTTCGTAATCGGTGAAAGTTTCGCCGTTACATGTAAACGACCAATAAGTTCAGGAATCAAGCCATAATGCACCAAATCATCAGGCTCTACCAAATCAAAAAGTCCCTCATCTTGGCTTTTTGTGCGTTTTTCTTGCTCAAAACCAAGGACATTTTTACCAATACGTCGTTTGATAATCTCTTCCAACCCATCAAATGCCCCAGCGCATACAAATAAAATGTTCGTGGTATCAATTTGAATAAAATCTTGATTCGGATGTTTACGTCCGCCTTTTGGTGGGATATTGACCACACTGCCTTCAATAATTTTTAAGAGGGCTTGTTGAACGCCTTCGCCTGAAACATCACGGGTAATGGAGCGATTTTCACTCATGCGTGCAATCTTGTCAATCTCATCGATAAAGACAATGCCTTGTTCTGCTTTTTTAATATCGCCATTGGCACATTGTAAAAGTTTTGTCAAAATATTTTCAACATCTTCACCCACATAACCCGCTTCCGTTAAACTGGTCGCATCTGAAATGGCTATTGGCACATCTAAAAAGCGAGCAAGTGTTTGAGCCATCAAGGTTTTACCACTTCCAGTTGGTCCAATCAAAAGCATATTTGATTTTGCGATCTCTGTTTCATCTTTGACATAGTTTTGTTTAAAAATACGTTTATAGTGATTATATACACCGACTGAAAAGACTTTCTTTGCTTGGTCTTGCCCTATGACGAAATCATCTAAGACTTTTTTGAGCTCTTTAGGTGTCAGTAGCTCTTGGTTAAAGGTTTCATCACTACTTCCAACAGCTTCTTGGATATCGCCAAAGAAAATTTTATGCGCAGAAATGACACAATGTTCACAAATAAAAACATCATCGCCTGCTATTAATCTTGTGTCACTGCTCTCTTTGGTACCACAAAAACTACACTCTCTATTCACCATTATTTTTCCTCTCAAATGGAATACCTCGTTTGGACTCCATAATAAAATGGCACATTTGTACCACTTTCTCATTTGCGCTGTTTACAATCAGTTCAGCTGCTGTCTCTTTTATAGGTTTATCACTTCTAAATAAAGCGCGATACGCACTTTGAATGGCAACGATATCTTCTTTCGCAAAGCGTCGTTTCAATCCCACGCTGTTAAGTCCACGAATGACCGCGCGATTCCCCTCAGCCAAACAAAAATGAGGAATATCTTGACTCACAGCACTTGCTCCACCAATCATGACACCCTCACCAACATGAACAAACTGATGAATCGGTGTCATTCCACCAATCACCGTAAATGAGCCAATGTGTACATGACCTGCAAGGGTTGCATTATTCGCCATAATGACATTATTGCCTACTTTACAATCATGTGCAATATGACAATAAATCATAATAAAACAGTTATCCCCAATTTTTGTGAGCCCACCACCACTGCGTGTTCCTGCGTTGATGGTTACAAACTCACGAATGGTATTGTTACGCCCAATTTCAACACGAACATCGTCTTCAACCTTGTAGCTAATATCTTGAGGAGGCAATCCAATGATCGCATACGGGTAAATCTTCGTACTTTCACCGACTCTTGTATTGCCATAAATTTGGGCACCTTGCATCACTTCAACGCCACTTTTTAAAATCGTGTTTGAAGAGATAAACGCATATGCACCGATAATCACATCAGCAGCTAAACTCGCACCTTCTTCCACAATGGCGGTCGGATGAATAGTTGCCATCTTATTTGTCCACAATCATTGCTTTGAGTTCTGCTTCAGCCACCAATTTATCGTCCACATATGCCTTACCATCGAGCACCCAAATATTTCCACGATGCTTAAGAACAGTGAGCTTATAGACTAGCTTATCACCTGGTCTTACAGGACTTCTAAATTTAGCATTGTCAATACTCATAAAATAAACAACTTTTTCTTTGGTATTTTCTTGTCCCTCTGCATCCATGCTTTTAAATGCAAGCACGCCACCTGCTTGAGCCATCCCTTCAATAATCATAACACCTGGATAAATCGGATGGTCGGGAAAGTGTCCTTGGAAGATTTGTTCTCCAATGGTCACATTTTTATAGCCTTCGATGGAAACCTGAGGAACAAGCTCTGTAACACGGTCAAGCAGTAAGAACGGGAAGCGGTGAGGAAGAATTTTTTGAATCTCTACAACATCTATCATTTTATGAAACCTTATGAACAAAATTCAATTATTGTATCCAATTAATACTAAATTTTCTCTAATGTCAGGGTATGTTTTTGTTGATAAATAGAGCTCATAACTCTCTAAATGAAGCTCATCGAGAATAATAATAGCGGAGAGTGAAATATAAGGCGTTTGAAGTAAATGCGCTCTAAACTCAAGTTCAGAGGCTATAGGAAGAGGGTTGAAAAGCATCTCTTTAACGCTTTTAAATGCTGTTTTCATCGTTTTATTAAAGTATGTAAGAGAAACAAAAAGCACCTCTTCTTTGGTGAAATATCCAATATCGTTATCGATGGATTCAATGCGTCCTTTGAGTGACTCTTTTTTTGTTGTCGAATAAAATAAAACATAGCTTGGTATCACACCTTCACCGTTTTTCTTGACCCAAGCTCTTAAAAGACGATAATTTAAAAACTTTTCTCTTCGTAGTTTAAAGCGCTGTTGGTGTGCTTCCGCAACTATCACTTTTTCATAAACTTCAATACGATCTTCAATCGATGAGGGAAGTACTTGCGCTCTTAAAGGTGAGCAAAGCTCATCCTTCCATCGCTGTTGCATATCGCGTTGTTTGGAGAGCGCAAAAAGACACCCACAATAGTCTTGATGATAGAGTTGGTCTTTTTTTGCAAGTGCAAATTGTTCTTGCGTTCCTCCGTTTTTTCTAAAATCAAGAACAACACTTTCTAGCCCATATTTTTCAGTAATTACATGTAAAGAATGTGCTAACTGATGAAGTGACTTTTTTGGACTTGTTAGTAAGGTTGTTGTTACTATTTTTTCACCAATTTCTAGCGCTTTTAAAGCACTTTCTTCTAACCTGTTGTCAAAACAAACATCACAGCGTTTGCCTTTTTCTGGCTCTTCTTCCAACCCTCGTACAGCTTCTATCCAACTTTCATAATTATACACACCTTCATACAGTGTAATCCCCAATTTTTGACAGCTTCTTCTCACATCTAAAAGCCTTAGTTGGTATTCACTCATAGGATGAATATTGGGGTCATAAAAAAATCCTATCAACGTTTCATGAGGATAGAGTTTTTGTAGTTTTTGAAGAAAAAAATGGCTATCAACTGAGCAACAAATATGAACTAACATCGCACTTCTTTATCGTTTGGAGTGGAAAAATTATAACATAGATGCCCTTTTGTTGTATAATAGTCCTAACTTCGATGAGGAGCGTATGATGGTTATCAAGTATCTTAAAAATATTTGGTTTTGGATGATTGTACTCCCTTTGCTTTATTTAGTCAGTGGTTTTATGCTTCTACCATGGGTTCTACAAACAAAAGTACCCTCTTTTGTCAACCAACAGTTTCATCTTGATATTGCTTTAGAAAATGTAAAATTCAACCCCTTAACCTATGAATTACATGTAAACAATCTCTCACTGCTATCCGCATCTAAAGAACCTGTTCTAGGATTTAAAGAACTTTACGTAAACTATTCACCCCTAGCTCTTCTAAAAAAAGAGATCGTTATCACGACTTTTTCAATTCATGAGCCTTTTGTCGATGCCCAAATCGATAAAAATGGCACGCTAAATTTAGTAACGCTTTTTGCATCCTTTCTCAAAGAGCCTGAAACACAAGAAGAAAATCAAACGGCTACAACAACACTGCCTTTGCTCATTGAACATTTTGAGCTCAATGCAACGAAAGGTAAATTTACCGATTTTCGCCTTGAAACACCGTTTATCTTTGAATTTGGACCGATGCATTACACGGTTAATAATTTAAACTTTAAAAAAGATGACCTTAGCATCCATGCATTGCATCTACTCTTAGACAATCAAGAAAAAATCACGCTGGCTAGCAGTCTCTCTTTTGACCCTTTTATTATTCACGGGGAAGTCAATGTCAGCCATTTTCCGCTTCCTTTTTTATGGAACTACCTTTTACCAACACTCCCAGCAAAATTAAAAGAGGGCGAACTCTCTGCTCGTCTGCCTTTCACCATCAATCTTAGTAAAGACGAGCCTGAGATTGGTATTGAAAAAGCAACTCTATCGTTAGAAAAACTGCTTTTCCACGACCCAAAAGAACAAAAATTTCTTTTAACTCCTTTGGTCAAAGCAGAAGGCATAAGCTTACATTGGCCTGAAAATACCCTTCTTTTAGAATCACTTAGCCTCAATGAGCCTTTTGTTTCACTGGTATTAGAAAAAAACTATGCTATCAACCTTGCCACACTTTTTACACCCACCACACAAACCGTTGATGCAAATGATACATCATCGGCTTCATGGGATATTTCACTTCAAAAACTGCGCTTTGAAAAGGGCATGGTAGAGATTCTTGATAAAAATGTCTTAAACGGTAAAACGACACTCAGCGAACTGAGCCTCGAAGCGACTAATCTTTCTACCGATACCAATCAATCGACAAACTATTCGTTTTCAAGCCGTGTCGATAAAAACAGTCTTATATCTCTTCATGGCTCATTCAACCTTGCATCCAATACCTTAGAGACAAGCCTTAACACACAAGCCCTGCCCTTGATAAAAGCACAACCTTATTTAACTCCTTATGTAACATTTGCGCTAACACATGGAACACTATCCACCCAATCAACACTCAAACTAAACTTCAAAAAAACAATGGAACTCCTTTTTAAAGGCGATGTTCACATAGAGTCTCTTAATATCAACGATATCTCTAAGAAATCTTTACTGGCATGGGATAAACTCTCCTTAAATGAAGTCATGTATGCAACGCATCCTGCCACTTTACATGTAAAGAAAATTCTTCTTACGAAACCCTACCTCAACTTAGATATTCACAAAGATAAAAGTACCAATTTTAGCGCCCTTCTTAAATCCACACCCTCCTCACCTGCTTCTTCTCAAAAAGAAGAAGAGATGCACATGCGTATTGGTGAAGTCACACTCAAAGGAGGAAGTGCTCGTTTTAAAGATGCCTCTTTGCCTATCCCTTTTGCGACACTCATTCATAACCTAAATGGCTCTTTTTCAACGCTAGATACAAAAAACACGCGCCCTTCCGTTTTAAGCCTCGAGGGGAAAGTCGATAAATACGGCTATGCCAAAATCGGAGGCTCTTTATTGCCTTTTGATTTCACTAACAGAGCCAATCTTAAAATCCTTTTTAAAAATATCGATATGCCCTCTTTGACCCCTTATTCTGGAAAATTTATAGGTTATGCGATTCAAAAAGGAAAACTCTCGATGGATCTTTCTTATAAAATCAAACAAGGATTGATGGAGGGAGATAATAAAATCAATTTAGATTCGCTCACCTTAGGTGAAAAAATAGAAAGTGATGAAGCCACCTCATTGCCTTTAGGACTTGCTATCGCTATTTTGAAAGATTCTAGAGGGCAGATTGATCTTAATTTACCTGTCAGCGGAGATTTAAACGATCCAGAGTTTCGTTATGGCGCCATCGTGTGGAAAGCCATTGGCAATCTCATAGGCAGTATTGTTACTTCACCTTTTAGTTTACTTGGCTCTATTTTAGGTATCGAAACCGAATCCCTGCAAAGCGTTGATTTTGCCTTAGGCTCATTTGAACTCATTGCTTCCGAAGAAGAGAAGATGGAACAATACAAACTTATTTTAGAGAAAAAACCTGAACTAAAATTACGTATTACTCCTAGCTACAATGAAGAAGCCGATGGCACAGCCTTGAGGGAAAATAAACTCACACAACAGATAGAAGCAATGACAAAAAATGCTAAAGCAGGAGAAAACAGTTACGCCAAAGCGCTTAAAGAACTCTTTATTAAGCATCTTTCCAAAGAAGCGTATGAAGCACTGATGAAAACACTTGAAGAGCAAAAAGCAGACCGAGGTGTTGTCAATGAAACCTTAAAAGGGATGATTGTCACAAAACTTCCATTAGCACCTGAAGAGCTTCAGCATCTCGCACAACAACGTGCGGAGATTTTTGTGCAAAAAATGATACAACAGCATAAAATCCCCGCGCATAAAATCCTCAAAAATGATATTCAACCCAGCGATACCATTCGCGAGAAATGGATTGGTTGTGCAATAACAATTAGCAATTAGAGCTTACTTTTGTAAGCTCTCTAAAACAGCTTTAACCGCTTGTGAATGTCCTGCTACTTTGACGTTACTCCAGATGTGCGCTATCGTGCCACTGGGATCAATCAAAAATGTAGAGCGAACAATTCCCATATACTCTTTACCACAAAACTTTTTTAACTGCCACACACCGTATGCTTGAGCTACTTCTGTGTTCACGTCGGAGAGCAAGGTAAGCTCTAATTTTTGTTTGGCGATAAATTTCTGGTGCGATGCGGTGCTATCGGGGCTAACGCCTAATATAACTGCACCCAAATCTTCAAAAATGGGCATGGAAGCTGTAAAATCACACGCTTCTGTGGTACACCCTGGTGTATTGTCTTTGGGGTAAAAATAGAGCACAATCCATTTACCTTCTAAATCTCGAAGCGATATCTCGACATCATCTTGATTGGGTAGGCTAAATGCGGGGGCTTGATTTCCTATGGCTAACATTGTTTTCCTTTTACATGTAAAAATATTCTCTTAGCATATTACCACAGATTTGATTTGGGTGTAATCATCTAAGAGTGCATAATAGGGTCCTTCTTTTCCAATCCCACTGTGTTTTATGCCTCCATACGGTTGCAGATCAAAACGCAGGGTCGGAATATCATTGACCACGATGCCTCCTGCTTCAAAACTCTCTATCGCATCTGTGACCATACTCAAATCATTCGCAAATAAAGAGTATTGCAACCCATACGCAGAGGCATTGATTTTCTCTTTTGCCTCTTCATACGTTTTAACTTTAATCAGTGAAACAATGGGCGCAAAAACCTCTTCACACACAATATTCATCTCTTCTTTCACATCTCCCATAATGGTTGGCTCAAACATCAAATCTTTACATGTAAAACCATGCAAGAGTTTTGCACCTTCATCCAAAGCACTTTTAACCCAACGCTGTGCCTTTTCCACAGAGGTAGCATTCACCATAGGACCTATGAACGTCTCTTCTTCGTAAGGTGAGCC
>CAYTVI010000002.1:37379-43108 GCA_964441765.1 uncultured Sulfurospirillum sp. | reverse complement strand
CAGAGGTAGCATTCACCATAGGACCTATGAACGTCTCTTCTTCGTAAGGTGAGCCGACTTTTAACACTTTTGTCTCCTCAACTAACGCGCATGCAAATGCCTCATAAATCGTTTCATGCACATAGATGCGCTGTAAAGAGATGCACACTTGCCCTGAGTTGATAAACGCACCAAAAGCACATCGCTTTGCGGCATGTGCCAAGTTTGCAGAGGCGTCAATATAGGTTGCAGCATTGCCTCCAAGTTCTAACGCAATTTTTTTAATTCCCGCTTTACATGTAATCTCTTTTCCCACACTTACACTTCCTGTGAAACTAATCACGCGAGGAATTTCACTTGACACCAAAGTATCGTTTACTCCCTCGCCACTGTAAATAAGACTGAGTGCATCTTTGGTAGCATAAGGACTTTCAATAAAAAGCTTTGCAAGTTTAAACGCACTCAAGGGCGCTTGCGAGGTTGGTTTTAAAATCACCGCATTACCAGCGACCAATGCAGGTGCGATTTTATGTGCCACTAAATTGAGTGGAAAATTAAACGGCGTGATGGCTAAAACCACACCCACCGCTTCACGCTTGTAAAAGGCTAACGTCTTTTTACCACTTGGCATTGCTGTGGTATCAAAGGTTTCTCCATTGACATGATGCATAGCGTTAGCCGAGAGTTTGATGGTCTCAACCGTGCGCTCCACTTCCATACGTGAAAAACGTATAGGCTTTCCCACTTCATCGGTCATCGTTTTTGCAAAATCTTCTTTAAGACGCTCTAGTTTTTGTGCCACATCTAAAAGCCAAGCAACACGCTGATGCAAAGGCACTATTTTTGTTAATTTTGCCGCATTTTGTGCAATATCAAGCATATGTTTTGCATCCTCTTTGGTGCACACATTGACATACGAAACCACTTCATGGTGATACGGACTGCGAACCTCTTTTAAGGAAGAAATTTCTTTACATGTAGAACCAAAATAGCTGTACGCACGCATCTCGAACTCCTTGTTTTCATCTCCAAAATTATAGCCTAAAAGAATATTTAATGAAAATTTGGCTATTATGGAACCTCTTTATAAAACACGAAGGTGAAAAAATGGATAAAGCAAAGTATATTTGGATGGATGGAACTCTTATCCCATGGGATGAGGCTAAAACACATATTTTAACCCACACATTGCATTATGGTAATGGCGTTTTTGAAGGAACACGTGCCTATATGACAGAGAATGGATTGGCGATTTTTAAGCTCAGAGAACACACAAAACGTCTTTTAAACTCTGCTAAAATCACCCGCATCAATCCAAACTTTGGTCTTGAAGCTTTAGAAGCGGCGCACATCGAACTGTTACGCGCAAATGATTTTAAATCAAATGTTTACATTAGACCCCTTATCTACTTAGGATACGGCATTATGGGTCTTAACCACGTTAAAGCTCCTGTTAACACAGCGATTGCGGCGTGGCAGTGGGGAAGTTACTTAGGCGATGAAGGCTTGGAAAAAGGTATTCGTGTTAAGATTTCTTCTTTCACAAGAAACCCTGTAAGCTCAACCATGGGTAAAGCCAAAGCTGCTGCGAATTACCTCAACTCTCAAATGGCAAAATATGAAGCCATTGAAGCAGGTTATGAAGAGGCTCTTTTACTCGACGACAATGGCTTTATTGCAGAGGGTAGTGGGGAGTGTTTCTTTATCGTTCGTGATGGCGTTTTGATTTCTCCTCCAAACGATACATCTTTAGAGAGTATCACGCAAGGCATGGTTTTAGAATTAGCCCGTGAAGCAGGCATTAAGATTGAGCGTCGTCGCATCACCCGTGATGAAGTGTACATCGCCGATGAAGCGTTCTTTACAGGAACTGCTGCTGAAGTAACACCAATTCGCGATGTTGACAATTATGTCATTGGCAATGGAAGCAGAGGTGCTATGACAGAACAACTCCAAAAAGCTTATTTTGATGTGGTCTACGGACGCAATCCAAAATACAAACACTTTTTAACGTATATTTAAATTTCTGCCTCGAAAGGGGCAAGCTTTAGTGCCTTAGCGGCTAGCGTAGGCTTTTAAGCTTTACTTAAAAGCCATATTAAAATAAAAAAGGAATTTTATGCCAGCAGATTTGAACGACTATTTTAAGAAAAAAAATGGTGGAGGTGGAAATGGTGACAATGATAACCGCACACCTTTAAACGTAGAGCCCCCTGAGTTTTTGAAAAACTTAGGCAAAAAAGCAGGACTTTTATATGTGCTTATCGGTCTTGTGGTTATCTTTGTTATCGCTAAGCCTTTTGTAATTATTAACTCGGGTGAGATGGGAATTAAAGCGACGACAGGTAAGTTTGAGCCTATTCCTATGGACCCTGGTTTTCACCTTTTCTTGCCTTTTATTCAACAAGTTTTTATTGTTGACACAAAAGTACGTATCATGAACTACTCTTCCACGGAAGATTTGGGTGAAGTGATGCAAAGAGGCTCAGGAATTAAACGAAATGCTGCGATTTCTGTTTTAGATGCAAGAGGTTTGCCTGTCTCTATTGAACTCACCGTTCAATACAAACTAGAACCTTCCACAGCGCCACAAACCATCGCAACATGGGGTATGTCATGGGAAGATAAAATCATCAACCCTGTGGTTCGTGATGTGACACGAAGCGTTATTGGTAAGTTCAACGCAGAAGAACTTCCACAAAAACGTAATGACATTGCAGTTAATATTGAAGATGGTATCCGCAAAGCTATCGATGCGCAACCAGGTCAGCCTGTTGAGCTTTTAACCGTACAACTACGTGAAATTATGCTTCCTGCTAAGATTAAAGAGCAAATTGAACGTGTTCAAGTCGCACGTCAAGAAGTTGAGCGAACCAAATACGAAGTTGAGCGAACAAACCAAGAAGCATTGAAGCGTGCCGCTGAAGCAGAAGGTCAAGCCAAAGCAAGAGAAATTAACGCTCAAGGTCAAGCCAATGCTATTAAAATCGAAGCCGATGCTGAAGCTTATGCCAATAAGAAAATTTCAGACAGTCTCTCTGCACCTTTACTTAATTTGCGTCAAATTGAAGTTCAAGGCAAATTTAACGAAGCACTTCGTGAAAATAAAGATGCTAAAATTTTCTTAACACCAGGCGGTGCAACACCAAATATTTGGGTTGATACCAAAGATAGCCAAAAAGCGGTAAGTGCAGCGGCTAAATGAAATCCCTAATTTCAAGTATTGATTGGAATAAATCACCTCTTTTGCCTGTTGTCACTCAAGACGCAACAAGCAAAGAGGTCTTGATGATGGCGTATATGAATGAAGAAGCATTGCATCTCACACTCCAAACCAATATTGCTCACTATTTTTCCAGAAGCCGTCAAAAGCTCTGGAAAAAAGGTGAAAGTAGTGGACATTTCCAATACGTCAAAGAGGTCTATTTAGATTGTGATAGTGATACCCTTTTGCTCAAAGTTGAACAAGAAGGGGTTGCATGCCACACAGGACGCATCTCATGCTTTTTTAATCGCGTAGATACCAAGCAAGAAGTGCTAATACCTCAAAAAACAATCGAATACGATATCTACGATACTATTTATCACATCATCCAAGAACGCAAACATGCTGATCCAAAAAGCTCTTATGTTGCCTCTTTGCTCCAAAAAGGTGATAATAGTATTTTAAAAAAAGTGGTCGAAGAAGCGGGTGAATTTTGTTTTGCATGTAAAGATAATCAAGAAGACCAGATTATCTACGAAGCAGCTGATTTGATGTTTCACACACTTGTAGCATTAGGTGCAAAAAACGTTCATCCTGAGCGAATTTCAAGTGAACTCAAACGCCGCTTTGGACGTAGTGGGATAGAGGAGAAAAATAGCCGCAATGAAAGTTGAAGCAATCAAAATCTCTTTTTTGACCTATCTTAGGCATTTAGGGACCTATGATTACCTCGCTTTGGGCTGGTTTATTGTTACCTTTTTGATATTAATAGTGTTAGCCACGATTGTGGCTAAACGCTCTTCAACCTTTTCACTTCTTTTGATTATCGGTGCTCTTTTATTTTTTCTTATCGCTCCATTCTTGTTAAAATTCAAACTTAATACGCTACTAAGACCCACTAGCGTAGAGATTCATATGGTTAAAAAGCTTACATTTTCTGATTCTGTTATTGTTGAAGCCAGTATCCACAACGTATCAGAAAAAGATTTCAAACTCTGTTTTGTTCAAACAACTATTATTAAACAAAACGCAACAGAAGGAATACGCAGCTATCTTAACCTACTAAAACCAATTGCAAATCAGTCGATACTAGTGCAACAGTCTTTACCAAAAGGTGAGATATTAGAGCATAAAGCTGTCTTTGATGATTTTACCTATAAAGGAGAGATAGTAGCACATATCAAAACGGAGTGTTATTAACATGACTTATTTTACTGTATTGCACTGGTTCGTACTTTTTATTATTTTAACTCTTTTTATTCTTGTTGTCATTCTTGTAATGCGAAATCCCAATGAAAAATCTCCTTTCACAACCATTGGTGTGATCTCTGGGCTTCTAATCATGGTCTTTATTATCTCACTCTATGGACTTGATGAATACACAAAAGTAGCACGTCTTGAAAATATAACACAAAGAAGAGTCCTCTCCAACGAATCATTTAACCTCTCTGGACAAATTCGTAATATCGGTGGATTTAAAATTGGACAATGCTCGCTCGAAGTTGAAATCTACAATGACACACAAGGACAAGTAGGAAATACCTCTTTATACACTCCAAAATCTTTTTTAGGTGATTTATTTACAAAAGCTCCTTTGGAAGAGAGCGTTTCGATGAAAAAAGAGTTTGTGATAGCTCGAGATTTGGAAAAAGGTGAGATGCGTAATTTTTCTATCTCAATGCCCTATCCTCCTGCAGTCAAAAAACCTGTTGTAAGACATGAACTGAGTTGTCGTTAAAAGAGTAGGTATTTGGGCTTTACCCAAATACCTATGCCAAATAAGGTTATTTTATAAAATAATTTCCATCAAAACTGACTAAAGAGTAGTTCATATCATTCCCAATGCTTTCTTTCAAAGCATCAATGCTTAAAAAAGCTAAAGAATCAGCACCGATATATTCTCTCACTTCTTCAACATTTTTATTCGCACTAATCAACTCTTTATAACTAGGCGTATCTATACCATAAAGACATGGATGTTCAATCGTAGGAGAGGCTATACGCATATGCACTTCACTTGCCCCTGCACGCTTGAGGAGTTTTACAATCTGACGAGAAGTTGTACCTCTTACAATACTATCATCAATCACAACAATCTTTTTACCTTGTAAGATTTTATGAATAGGGGAAAGTTTGAGTTTCACTTTTAAATCGCGTACCGCTTGTGTTGGTTCAATAAACGTTCGTCCCACATAGTGATTTCGAACAATCGCCATTTCAAAAGGAATCCCACTTTGTTGCGCATATCCTAAAGCAGCACTGACACCGCTATCAGGGACAGGAATAACAAAGTCAGCTTCTACAGGAGAGAGTTCTGCTAGTTTCATACCCATTTTTTTGCGTGTTGCATAGACATTTTTGCCTTCAATCACACTATCTGGTCTTGCAAAATAGATAAATTCAAAAGCACACACATGCGGATCTGGTTCAAAAAGTTGAACACTTTCAAACGTCTCTTTACCATGTTCAAAAATAACCATTTCACCTGGTCTGACATCTCGAACAAATTCAGCATCCACCAAATCAAGAGCACACGTTTCACTTG
>CAYTVI010000002.1:0-37279 GCA_964441765.1 uncultured Sulfurospirillum sp. | reverse complement strand
CCATAACGATCACGAATGGCAAACATTTTAGAGCGACTTTGAATCAAAAGACAATACGCACCTTTGATGACATGTAAAGCTTCAACGATACGGTCTTGAAGTTTACTTTTTTGAGAGCGTGCGATAAGATGAATAATATTTTCTGTATCCATAGATGATTGAAAAATGGCACCTTGTTCAATCAGTTTGCTACGAACCTCATGCTTATTAATCAAATTTCCATTATGAACAACAGAGATATCTCCAAGTTTATAGCTAGCTGCGACGGGCTGTGCATCACGCACAGAGTCACTTCCTGCTGTCGAATAGCGATTATGACCAATAGCCATATTTCCATGCAAGAAAGCAAGATTTTGCTCATTGAACACTTCTGTTACTAAGCCATTGTCTTTAAATGTTCTAATTTTTTTTCCATCACTCGCACTGATCCCCGTTGCTTCTTGCCCTCGATGTTGCATAGCAAAAAGTGCATAATACGCTATCTTAGAAGCATGCTTAACATCAAATATCCCAACAATTGCACACATAAAAATTCCTCTTTTTATAATCCCAAACAGTCGCTAATCGTATAGAGACCATTGGGTTGTTTCGTAATCCACTTTGCTGCTTTGATGGCACCTTTTGCAAACGTATCACGACTTGTAGCCGTATGGTTCATTTCAATAAATTCACCATCATTGTAAAAACCTACGGTGTGACGTCCTACAATGTCACCACCACGCAACGCCATGATTGCTATTTCATCTTTTGTGCGCTCTCCAATCAAACCGTTACGTCCACTCACTCGTACATCATCTAAGTTAAGCCCTCGTCCTCGTGCTGCATGTTCACCAAGTGTTAAAGCCGTACCACTTGGAGCATCTTTCTTATAACGGTGATGCTGTTCAACAATTTCGATATCAAAATCACTTAAACTCTTAGATGCTAATTCTACCAAGCGATTAAGTACAGCTACCCCTAAAGACATATTGGTTGAATACAAAATTGGCATCAGCGTTGCGGCCTCTTTCAAAAGATTTTGCTGATGTTCATCTAAACCTGTCGTACCAATCACAAGAGGTTTAGGATTTGCAAGGGCATGTTCAAGAAGGGTCTGAGTTCCCATAGAAATCGTAAAATCAATCACCACATCACTTTGCGTTAACAATGTTGCGACACTCTCTGTGATAATGGCATCTTTAGGAGTTGCAAATCCAAAATCATCAATCGCATGAAGTACCGATGGTTTTGCATCGGTATCTTTCATGAGATTTTCAATGAGCAATCTACCTACACGCCCCGTTGAACCGTGAATTCCCACATTTATCATTCTTTTATACCTTCATTTATTAATGATTTACGTATTCTAATGCTTGAATACCCGCTGTTGCGCCATCACCTGCGGCACACACCACTTGTTTAGAAGCCTTTATACGAATATCGCCTGCTGCGAATAACCCTGTGACGGATGTTTTCATGCTCAAGTCAACGACGACATTGCCATTTTCATCCATATCACATAAAAATTGCCCATCTTCTTGTTTTAAAATGCTATTGTTGACATTCATACCCACAAAGACAAAAACACCAGGAACAGCAATATCACGTTCATTACCTGCTCTATCAACAACGATAAGTCCATTTAAACCCATCTTATCGCCGTATGCTTTTTTAACATCGACGTTTAATACAAGTTCAATTTTAGGATTATTTTTTACTTTTTCAACCGTACTAGGGCTTGCTCTAAACGTATCTCTGCGATGCACTAAATACACTTTTGAACAAATATGTGAAAGATAAAGCGCTTCTTCGAGTGCTGTATCGCCACCACCCAACGCTACCACTTCTTTATTTTTATAGAAAAAGCCATCGCATGTTGCACACGTACTAACGCCTCGTCCAAAGAACTCTGCTTCACCTTCAAAGTTTGCACGCTTTGGCGTTGCTCCTGTACAAACAATCACACTTTTCGCACTCTCTTGCTTACCACCACTTAGGGCGATATTAAACGTACCATCGCTATTTTTTGAAACACGTGTCACTTCTTCCATAGCATGCTTTAAACCAAAACGCATACATTGTTCTGGCCATGATGCCATAAAATCAAGTCCACTTAAAATCTCAGGGCTACCTGGATAATTTTCAATTTCGCTACTACTGGTAATCTGACCACCTGGCATGCCTTTTTCAAACATAACAACATTTTTCAAACCACCACGAGTCGCATACAATCCAGCACTTAAGCCTGCAGGGCCTCCACCGATAATTGCTAAATCTAACATGATTTTTCCTTTTGAGAGTAAAGACTAAAACGTTCTAACGCATAGTCACATCGGTTATACAACATTTAATAATCCAAAAGAGGTATTTGTGTAGTCAAGGGAGTTTGGCTAATCTCCCTTGAGATTTATTTGCTAAAGAAGAGAATTAATTTTATCAGCTAAAACTTGCTTTGATGATGCACCAATCATTTGGTCAACCAATTCACCATTTTTGAAGAAAAGGATGGTTGGGATTGAACGAATGCCATATTTAATTGCAACATCTTGCTCTTCATCGGTATTGACTTTACAAATTTTTGCTTTACCATCAAAATCACCAGCAAGTTCGTCAATTACAGGAGCAATCATACGACAAGGTCCGCACCATGGTGCCCAAAAGTCTACTAACGCTACACCTTCTGCTACTGTACTGTCAAAGTTTGATGCATTTAACTCTAAATATTTTCCCATTGTTTTCTCCAATTATAATTTTAATGAATGTCTTTATTATACTCCCAGTAACTTTAAAATAACCATAGCATTAGAGGTTATTTTTTTAGTAACTAATATTTTTTATTATTTCAATTTTTTCCTGAGTCACTAAAATAGCATCTATTTGATAATCATGAGAAGAGGGATAACGTAAAAAATAATACCCTATTGTTTTAATAATTTTTGCTAATTTTGAAGGGGTAACACGCCAAAGAGGGTCATACTTATGTGAAAATTTAACTTCACAAAAATGAATCACACCCTCTTTTTGTGCGATAATATCAATTTCACCAAATTTAGAATGGAAATTACATGTAAGAATCGTATAGCCTAGCGCTTGAAGATGGAAAGAGGCTTTTTGTTCAGCCATCTTTCCATCTTCTAAGCTCATAAAATCACGCCTCGATACGAATCATCGCAGGCTTAACTTCTACAAATTCTAAAGCACTTAATTCACTGAGTGCATTTTGTATCTCTTTTTCTTTACATGCATGGGTTGAAAAAAGAAGTACCGCACAATTACTTTTAAGTGCATCTTGCTTTTGTAAAAAACTACTAATAGAGATATTGTGCTTGCCTAAGATATTGGAGATTTGTGATAAAACACCTATTTTATCCGTCACACTCACACGAATATAGTACTGGGTGCAAATTTCATTTTTATCCATTAATGTTAATCCACTTTTCTCTAAGGGCTTAATAAATCCTAACATCGGTGAATTTTGAGCATGTCTTGCGATATCAATCAAATCAGAAACCACAGCACTAGCTGTTGCACTTCCACCTGCTCCTGGACCATAATACATCGTTTCACCCACGCGATCACCTATCACGCTGATACCATTCATCACACCATCCACTTTTGCGATCATTTGACTCATAGGAACAAGCGCTGGGTGAACACGTAGTTCTACTTTGTCGCCACTTTTTTTAGCGATTGTTAAAAGCTTAATGTTATAACCAAACTCTTTCGCAAAACAGATATCCTCAGAGCTGATATGCTCAATACCTTCAATTAAAATCTCTTCAGGTTTTACATCAATACCATAAGCAATACTGGCTAAAATGAGCAATTTATGCGCTGCGTCAAAGCCGCCCACATCAAACGTTGGATCTGCTTCTGCATAGCCTAAAGCTTGGGCTTCTTTCAGGACATCCGTAAAGGCTGCTTTTTCATTCATCATTTTCGTGAGAATAAAATTACATGTACCATTCATAATGCCTTTAATCGCTTCAATATGATTTGCACTGAGTCCCTCACGCAAAGCCTTGATGATAGGAATGCCTCCAGCAACACTCGCCTCATATCCTATGGGTGTATCGCCTGCTAAGTCTTTAAGCGCATAACGATGATACGCTAACAAGGCCTTGTTAGCTGTTACAACCGCTTTGCCATTTTTCAATGCACGTGTCACGATACTATAGGCTTCATCAACACCACCCATGAGTTCTAAGACAATATCCACTTCAGGGTTTTCTAACACATCGTCGACATTGGTACTTAAAGGAATGGAAATATCTCGTTTTTTAGTCGCATCTTTAACCACACCCATCACTGGAACAATTTTTTTTCCACTGCGTGCGGTGATAATATCTTCATTTTCTTGCAATATCTTAACAACGTGACTTCCAACCGTTCCAACTCCGATAATACCAACACGAATCATGCTTTTGAACCTTCCAAACTTTTCAAATATTTTTTAATATTGCGAGCTGCTTGACGGATGCGATTTTCATTTTCGATAAGCGCAATTCGCACATACCCCTCACCCGCTTCACCAAATCCATTCCCAGGACTTACCGCAATTTTCGCTTCTTGTAAAAGTTGCTTTGCAAATTCCATACTACCTAAATGCGCTGCGGCTTCAGGAATTTTTGCCCATACAAACATCGTCGATTGCGGTTTTACCATAGGCCAACCTGCATTGGTGAAACTCTCAACTAGAACATCTCGTCTTTTTTGATACGTTGCACGAATCTCATCGACACACTCTTGTGGACCATCAAGTGCAACTGTTGAAGCCACTTGAATCGGTGTAAACATCCCATAGTCAAACCATGATTTAATTTTTTGAAGCGCTCCCACAAGCTTTTTATTGCCTACGACAAAGCCTACGCGCCAGCCTGCCATATTGTAGCTTTTTGAAAGTGTATAACACTCCACAGCGACATCACGTGCACATTCAACTTGAAAGATAGAGGGTGTTTCGTATCCATCAAACGATAAATCCGCATAAGCAATATCACTAATGATATAAAAACGCTCTTCTTTTGCATAAGCCACAAGCTCTTCGTAAAAAGAGACATCAGTGGTAACACATGTTGGATTGTGTGGGAAATTTACAACAACATATTTTGGTTTTGGTGCTGATTCACGAAAAACTTTTTTAAGTTTTTTGAAAAATTCTTCTTTATCTAAAACATAATTTTCATCATAGTCTAAACCAAACTTATGTACATTCCCGCCTGCTATCATAAACGCATACGCATGAATAGGATACGCAGGGTCTGGAACAACAGCAACATCACCTGGATTAATAATCGCTTGTGCAAGATGCACGAAACCCTCTTTACTACCCAATGTCGCTACTGCTTCTGTATTAGGATCAAGTGTGACACCGTATTTTCGTTGATACCAATTACAAATCGCTAAGCGTAGTTTATAAATACCTTTACTCACCGAGTAGCCATGTGTTCCATCTTTTTGTGCAGACTCTACAAGTTTATCAATAATATGTTGCGGTGTTCTTCCATCAGGGTTTCCCATCGAAAAATCAATGATATCATCTCCCGCACGACGTGCAGCGAGCTTTAGCTCATTAATCTGAGCAAAAACATATCCTGGTAATCTATCAATCGTATTAAATCTAATTTCATCAAACATTTTTATATCCTTGTTACTTTACATGTAAAGAGAGGCCTCGCTTAATATTATCAAGCATGACAGCATCACTTATTTTGAGATATACCGTATTTTCAGGAACTCTAAGCTTTAAATTTTTAGCTGATTCCGCAGCTTTTATCT
This sequence comes from uncultured Sulfurospirillum sp., assembly GCA_964441765.1. Classification (GTDB taxonomy): domain Bacteria; phylum Campylobacterota; class Campylobacteria; order Campylobacterales; family Sulfurospirillaceae; genus Sulfurospirillum. Next base: position 31,522 of record CAYTVI010000002.1, on the reverse strand, counting down.
CACTTAGAACTCTTAAATCTTCATCAAAGAAAACAACATCAGGAAACCATTGGTCGCCTACATGAGCGGTAATCATAATCTCTTTAGAACCTTTTATATTGACCCAGTAAGGTTTAAGCGGTTTACCCAAATGGGTATTAACCCCTAATTCCATACTTTTAACCCCTAGATGGGCATTTTCTGAATAAATATCATAAAACCAGTAATGGTCGCTGTTTTTAATAATATTTGTAATCGTGCATCCTCTAGCCCCAAGGGCATTCGCAAAGGCAACAGGGTCAACAATATGTTCTGTTTGTAAATAAATTTCCCACACGAAACCTGCTTGGTCTCGCAAAGCATTGTTGGTTAAAAAATAACTATAACCCATCAGTTCCAATGTTTCATTAATAATTTTAAGAAAAATAAGCGGTTCTTGCTGTGTTCTAAACGCTAATCTCAAATGAACAGGTTTGTCATACAAAAGGCGCATCAAACCATTTTTCTTCAAAATATCAATCACTTTAACGCTGTCAATCGTACCATCTGGTTTTGAAAATGTATCAGGAGATGCAAAAAGAACATGAATAAGATTTTTCTGTGTTTCATACTTGGCATCACCAATATAACTTCTAATTTTATCTTCTAAGAGAGTATTTGCAAAAAGAGGCAATGCCAAACAAAGCCAGAAAAAAAATGTTTTCACCAGTTTTTTCCTTTATTAAGCTGTACAAAAACCTCTTCTGATATCTTTTTGAGCGTACCATTTTCCACTAAAAAACGGGTTGATCCTTGCTCGGTAAAGTCTTCGACACTTCCATCGTAGGAGAGCTTAAAGTAACCATTTCCTGTTTTGATAATCTGTCGTTTGGTTAAATCAATCGTCAAATTTGTATCACTCGTACTCTCTTTTCGCTTTCCTTCATCAAGATAGACCGTACCAATCCAAATTTTGCGCTTAGGAACAATCAATGCTTGATTAGCAGGAACATTATTTACAAGAGGCTGACTTTCTATCGCCAATGATGTTGAAGGGATAGTTTGATTGCTGCTATTGGAGTCTGTGAAAAGCGTTTGATTGTTTTCAACTTTCACAACAACGGCTTCAACCGTAGCATTGCTGCTGTTAGTTTCTACAATACGCTCTTCAACTTTAACCCCCATAGAACTTGCTGCTTCTGCAACCACTGGAGGATTTTGAAATGCTGCTATCGTACTATTGTTGCTGATGGCCTGAGTTTTGACTTTATCGAACATTTCAACCACATCAACTTCAATCTTAAAGATAGACAAAATGCCAAAAATGCCTGCAAGAAGAAAAAGAAGAAGAAAGAGTATTGCCATTTTTTTAGGAGCTTTATCACTTTTGGCTCTAACAAAAATTTTATCTTTGCCTAACTCCTCTTCACTTTTGTGCTCTGCCCAATAATCATGGAACCCTTCAAGCCAATCGGTAAAATCAATTTTGTATTCGCGTGATAAAATTTTTACAAAGCCAAGTGTGTTGATTTTGTTGAGTTTTTCATACTCACCATTGATCATATACTGCAATTGCTTGACTTCAATATGCGTTTTTTTGCACACTTCGTGCAAACCAATTTTTTCTAAGACCCTGATATCTTTATCCATTGGCTATCCTATCACACAGTATCGCAGCTGCAGCACTGACATTTAACGAGTCAAATGCTCTTGCCATCTTAATTGAGATTACTTTATCAAGTTTTTCTTTGACTTTAGGAGAAAGCCCTTTACCTTCGCTTCCCATGATGAGTACGCGTTTAGGAGCAAAAGTAACTTCCTTCACATCCACACCACCCATATCAGCACCGTAAAGGGAAAAGCCTATCTGCTTGAGTTCATTCATCATATCTTTGGTTGACGCACATACGGCAATAGGCAGCTCAAATGCAGCGGCTGAACTGGTACGTAAGATAGCTTCTAAATTGCATGTTTTCACGCCACTTAAGATAAGCCCATCTGCGCCAAAAGCGTAAGCACTACGAACAATTGCCCCAATATTGCCCACATCCGTCACCTCATCGAGCACAACCAAAAAAGAGCCTTTTTTGATTTCGTTAAAAGAGGTGAGTTCCACATCTTTGATTTGCGCAATGAAACCTTGATGATTTCCTCCACGACTCAGAGCCTGTGCTTTTTTTTCATCGATGCGACAAATTTTGTCCGTGACCCGTGCCATTTTGGAAAATAGCTTAGGCTCGCACTCTTTGGCTAAAAAGATGGTCTCTATACGCTTAGGATAGTGTTCTAACAGATGTAAAATGAGTTGTTTGCCATATATTATCATGGCATTTATTGTATCCAAAATCGCTTAAAATAATACAATCTAACAAAAAAGTAACGCTAAATTTTTTTTACATGTAACGATAAAGAGCGATTTTGTTTAGAGGGCGTTATAACACTCTTTAACACTAAGACCTGTTAATTTTGAGAGAAGTTTTGCTTTTTGTTTGGGAGGTAATTCAAGTTCTAAAATATCTTCTTTGGTGATAGCTTGACCTTCTTTGTGAATTTCAGGCGTGATGACGACAACCCATTCACCTTTTAGGTTTGCCTTTTTTGAAGCAAGTTGCACTTCTAAAGAGGTTCCAAAAAAGCGTTTTTCATGCAATTTTGTTGCTTCTTTAATCGCAAAAATAGTACGATTGGGGGAGAGTGTCGCTAACTCTTCAAAGAGTTTTTCAATGCGGTGGGGAGATTCGTACACAATCGTAGCGTACGGGGCGTTGAGTGCTTCTAAAAGCCCATTGTGACGCTCACTTCCCTTGTGTGCTAAAAATCCATAAAATAAAAATTGATGCGTTGCAACCCCACTTGTGACATACGCCAATAATGCCGCGTTAGCCCCTGGTAAAATTTCATATGCAATTTTTTTCTCTTGACAAAATCGCACAAGCGCACTTCCTGGGTCACTAATACCTGGCATTCCTGCATCACTCAAATAAGCTACATTTTCATCAAAAACACTCATATCCAAGGTGGAGAGGACGTGTTCTTCATTGTGTGAATGCATGGAAATAAAACGCTGAGAAGGGACTTCAAGATTGTGGCGTTCTTTGAGTAAAGTAATGAGTTTTTTGGTAATGCGAGTGTCTTCGCAAAAGAGAGTTTTGCATTCGGTAAGAAGTTTGAGGCTTCTTACCGAAATGTCATCTAAGTTTCCTATCGGTGTAGGAATAAAATAAACCAAGGGTTTTAAACGAGCTTATTTAAGGTTATATTTTTTCTTAAACTTCTCAACACGACCTGCCGCATCCACGATCTTCTCACTGCCCGTGAAGAATGGATGGCATGAACTACAGATGTCGATTCTGAGTTCTGATTTGTTTGACATAGTTTCAAAACTATTGCCACATGCACATGTGACGACACATGCTACGTATGCTGGATGAATATCTTTTTTCATTACGGTTTTCCTTAATTTTTCATATAAAAAGAGTCATTATTTGGCATGTTTCGCCAAAAGGCGCAAATTATAGCACAAAAGGCGTATTAATTCAAGTCACGCTAAGATTTTAGAAGCAACACTTACAACAGCGGTTTCGCTTCGTAAAATTGTATTACATGTAAGTCCAACGATATGCTTTTGATGAAATACTTCTCTCTCTTTTGCACTAAACCCACCCTCTGGACCTATTAAAATTGAATTAATAGCGGTATTAGTGTCTAATTTTACTTCACTAAAGTCTAAAATACTACTGTGAGGATAGGCTTTAAAATAAGTACTAAGTGAGGAAAACTCTTCTAAAATCATCTTTGTACTTCGACCACATTGCTGACATGAATTAATCAAAATACGTTGCATGCGGTCATAATCAAGCTTATGATTTTTTTGAGAAAATTCTGCGTATACAAAACTTAAACGCTCAACACCAAGCTCATTGAGCATCGGCAAGGTTTTTTCAATGACTTTTGGATCAATCACACACCACGCTATATGTAAAGATTTTAAAGGTCGTATGGGCATATGTTGTGTCTTTAAAAGCGCCAAGGTTGCCTCTTTTTTACCTATGCTTTCTAGTGTGTATTCAAAAAGAATATCATCATCCAAGTTACGCCAAAAAGAGTGTGCGCCTATCCCCATACGACGCACTTTAAACAAATGTTCATACTCTCGCACGTCTACATCTAAATGCGTTTCACCTGCTTTTTCATGATAGACAAACTGCATCAATGCACTCCATACGTTAAGACTAAAATGCTCACAACGATGATTAAATCAATCAGATATTTCTTAAAAGCAAATGTTTTGTAAGAAGTTTGTGATGCATCTGTTTTTTCGACACGTTTATAAATTTTGTGCCCACGAATACCCAAAGCAATTAAGATAATCCAAGCAACAATCATCTCCCATACCGCAAACGAGAAGGCAAACTGTCGTACAGCCATCACAATAAGACCTGTAAAAAAGATAGCTGAGAGTACAATATAGTATTGAGGAGCTAACAATTCAAGGCGTTTTGAAAGATTGAAAAACGTTTTTTTACTTTTGATGAGATAGATATTTGCGCCAATAAGCCCTACTAATAAAACCACGAAAACAATATGTAGCTGTGTTGAGAGGTTTATAAGTTCTTCCATGCTTGTTCATCCTCTAAAAATTAATAATCGTAAAATTGTATCTATTTTTGTATAATACCCTTCTTTGATAAATCATAAGGCAAAACTGTGGCACTCTCCTACCATGAAGCACTTCAAGCAATTCAAACCAACGCTAACTATTTAGAAAACTGTGAATCTTTACCTCTTTTTGATGCGCTCAATCGCGTCGCAGCACACGCGATTAATGCTTCATTTGAACTCCCTAAAAGTGCCATTAGCCTTCGTGATGGTTACGCCATACGTCTTAACGAACGTAACCTGATTCCACGCAAAGAGTGTATCATGGTTTCTACAGGAGATGCTCTTTCGTCTAACATTGATGCAGTCATTGCCCTTGAAGAAGCAGTGATAGAAAATGACTATTTGCACATTCCTTTACATGTAAAAAGTGGATGGCAAGTCAAAAGACAAGGGGAAGACATCGCACATGATGAACATCTTATCACTCCCTATGAACGTCTCAATGCGTATAAAATGACCGCACTCGCCGCTCAAGGCATCATGGAAGTATCAGTATTATGCAAACCAAAAGTTGCGATTTTAAGTATTGGAAATGCCCTTACATCTTTGGGGGAACCTTTAGCTAAAAACTCTTTTTATAATTCAAATGCTATCAGTTTAAGTGCGCGTTGTATCGAATTAGGTGCAACTATCGTTGCCATTGAAACAGCAAATGAAGATGTAGATATCATCATAGAAAGATTAACGCACCTACACCAAAAAACGGATCTGATCATCACAACAGGGGGCTTAAGCAGAGGTGATGTGATTGCAACCTTACTATTAGAAAAAAAAGTCCAGACTCTTTTTCATGAAGTTGCTATAACACCTGCTAAGCCAACATCACTCTCACGTCTTAATGAAACGCTCATTCTTCATCTTCCAGGACTCCCCCTAGGAAGCATGCTTGGTTTCGAACTTTTAGGTGCTCCTTTACTAAAAGCCCTCCAACATCAATCAAATATCATCCCTCGCTCGTACATCCAAACTAACGATACTGCTTTTACATGTAAAGAAAATTGTGTCAGTGCCGTGCCAGGATTTAGTAATGGGGAAATTTTTACCTGTGCCCCACACTATGAAGCGGGACGTCTGAATATTTTGAGCCAATGCAATGGCTATGTACGAATTGAAAATGGTGTTGAAGTCAAAAGAGGGGACGCAGTGGAGTTCGTCCCTTTTTACATGTAAAACTCACCCGCCTGTTTCGTAAAAAGCGCGGTTAGAGGTCTCATTTTGTTCGTCTTCGCTCCATTTGTTTTTCTCAGGCTTATTGCGTAAAACCTCTTTCAAAATATCTGCTGCTTTTGCGACATCGCCTTTTTGTACCGCTTCTTTGATACTCATCGCTTCATCAAAATACAAACACGGGATTAAAACACCCTCAGCAGTTAGGCGAATACGATTACAATCTTCACAAAAATCATGCTTATGCGGGTCAATAATCCCAAAGATGTATCCATCTTCACATTCAAACAAATGCGCAGGACTTGGTCCTACTCTTCCTAATTCTTTAAACGTATAGCGAGAAGCGATAATGTCCAACACCTCTTTTCCGCTTAAACCTTGAAGCTTCTCTTTGGCATGTTTATTTTCCATATACTCTATAAAACGAATACTCATACCACGTGTTTTTGCATACTCTAGGACATCTAACACTTCATCCGCATTGATACCTTTGATAGGAACCATATTGACTTTCACACTTAAGCCCACGCGAAGTGCTTCATCGATACCTGCTTGCACTTTGCTCAAAACATCTTTTTGTGCCATCTGTGCCGCAACATCTGGTTTGAGGCTATCAAGTGAAATATTGACCCGTTTAAGCCCAGCTTCTTTAAGCTTAAGTGCTGCTTCTTTGAGTAAAAAACCATTCGTTGTGAGTGCCAAATCAAGACCACTTTTATGATTATTAATCATCGCAATAAATTTATCCAAATCAGTACGAAGCAACGGCTCGCCACCTGTAATGCGAATTTTTGTAATTCCCTCATCAATGGCTACTTTAACAAATAAAAAAAGATCTTCAAAACTGAGTAAATTTTCTTTAGGCACCCATGAAAAAGGTTTTTCTGGCATACAATATTGGCATCTAAAGTTACATCGCTCCGTCACTGAAACCCGAAGGTAGCTTACTTGACGTCCAAAACCATCCACTAACATGCTTATCCTTCTTAAAAAGTCAGGTATTATACACAAAATGTTGTTTTGAAGCTATTTATAAATCGCATTGCGTTACAATTTAAGCACTTTACACTTCAAGGAGCCTCGTGTGCAAAAGCCTGTTCCTAATGGCAAAGAGCATAATGTAAGCGCCGATGCGTTTTTGGTTTCCAAAACAGACACGCATGGGAAAATTACCTACTGCAATGAGCCTTTTATCAAAATTGTTGGTGCCAGTGAACAAGAGTTGCTTGGCAAACCTCACAGTATTGTCAGACACCCTGACATGCCTCGTGTTATTTTCAAGCTTTTATGGGACAAAATCAAACTCAAAGAAGAAATTTTTGCTTATGTTAAAAATCTAAGCTTTGATGGCGGACATTATTGGGTCTATGCCAATGTTACTGCTTCTTTAGATTCAAACGGCACCATCGTTGGCTACTATTCTGTAAGACGCAAAGCCAATCCAAAAGCCTTACAAATCATCGAGCCTCTTTATCAAAAACTTCTCTCTTTAGAAAAAAGTGGCGGTATCGATGCCGCGTACAAATACCTTGTGGATTTATTACATGAAAAAGGAGTCAGTTATGAAGAATTTTCAAACAATCTTCAACGATTATAAAATCCCTTTAGCCCTCCTTTTTATGGGTGTAATATTTTTGGGCTATCAATACATGGATGGTACAGATGTTACCAGTTCAGGAATGCTTTTAGGTGTTGCTGTTGGCTCTTTCTTTGGTAGCCGAAAAACCATGCAATGTGACGCAGAAATTTATGAAAAAGTTTTAACGGTTGTGGAGCAAGCCGCAAAAGGAAATTTAGAGCCTCGTATTGTCAATGTTGACCCTAATAAACCGATGGGGCGCGTTGCGTATGCCATCAATGATATGCTTGATCAAGTTGAAGCCTTGATGCGTGAGACAAAAACTTCTATTGAAACGGCAAGTAGTGGTAAAACCTATCGTAATATTTTCAATGAAGGCTTTCGTGGTCTTTTCGCAACCAATGCGCGCTATATTGCCGAGGGTGTTCGAGGTATTACGGAGGGGCAAAAAGGAAAAGCCAGAGGGATGCTTTCATCCGCTTTCTCAGACCTTGGTAATGGGAATAATGGCGTTTTGAGTATTCAGCAAGACTTGAGTCAAAGCATTCAAGAGATGACACTGATTACCGAAGTTTCTCAATCAACCGCTCAAAAATCAGACCAAAGCCTTGAAACAGTCACCACTTTAGCCAATGGCATTAAAGAGTTATTAGATTTATTGATGAGCACTAATGAAGCTATTGACTCCCTCAGTGATCGCACCACTGAAATCTCTTCTGTGGTCAACCTCATTAAAGATATTGCAGACCAGACAAACCTCTTAGCGCTCAATGCTGCCATTGAAGCCGCACGTGCAGGAGAGCATGGGCGTGGATTTGCCGTTGTTGCTGATGAAGTACGTAAACTTGCTGAACGTACGCAAAAAGCAACTCAAGAGATTGCAATGACCATCCAAACGCTTCAACAAGAGACCAATGGTATTCATGCAAATTCGGAGCGCATCAGTGTTATTGCAAACTCTAGTGGGGAGAATGTCATTCATTTTGAAACAGCGTTACGCGATTTTAGTGAAGATGCCAATAAAACAGCAGATATCTCCTATAAGCTTGAAAATAAAATCTTTACAACCTTAGCCAAAATTGACCACATTGTCTTTAAAACCAATGCTTATTCGACTATTCTTAATGAAAAAACAGATGCAAATTTTGCAGACCATACGGCATGTCGTTTAGGGAAATGGTATGAAGAGCCTGCGGTAAAAGAGCGCTTTGGTAAAACGAAGTCATACGCTTCACTTGAAGAGCCGCATAAAATTGTTCATAACAGTGTTATGGAAAATATGGAAGAAGTTAAAAAAGGTTACTCTATGTCAACGCTTCCAATTTTTATCAATAACTTTAAAAAGATGGAAGAAGCAAGTAATACACTTTTCGGAACCCTTGATCGTATGATTCAAGAGTGTGCTGAGGAGTGCCGTTCACGTAAAAAATAAGTACTTCATCATGTCACACGCTTTACATGTAAAAGCGTGTGACTACTTCAAATTGGCTAACTTTAAAACCAAATCAACCTCTCCAATCCCAATACGCAAATCTTTGGCAATTTCTGCTTCGCTTCTACCCCTCGCGTATTGAGCGACTATCATCTTTTCATTGGAGCTTGATGTACCTGTAGGTAAGCCACTCATCTCTTTGGTTCTGCTCTCCAATCTGTCAATGCGAGCACTTTGTTCTTCTTTGAAACTTTCAATAATCGTTTCAATGTCTTGTAAAGAAGAGACCATAGGAACAACTGTTTGCTGTATCTCTTGTTTGGTAAGTTCTAAAATTCTTTTTTCCAATGCTTTCAAATCGATGGGTTCTTCTTTAACCGCCATATCTTTTAGGGCTTTGTTTAAGACATGGTTTTGATAGTTAAGCTCTTCGATACTTCGTTCATAAATCGCTAGTTTCTTATTAATCTCAACATCACGAATATAAACCATCAAAAAAATAATAACGACCAGTGAAGCTAAGGCAATAAATGCCAGTGTCTCAATACTCACTCTCTTTTCCTTTCATCTGACGTATCATAACCCGCTCACACGCTGCCATGTAAGCACTCCAATCTTTTTTATCATCTTCGTGCATCAAAGTAATTTTGGCTATTTTTGAGGAGAGTGCTTCAAAAAAAAGTGCTATCTGTCGACGTGGAAACGTAGGCATATCAATGCGCCCATAATAACATCTTCCCTCTTCCAAAACGTCACTATCAAACCCCACATACCCATGCCCAATCGCATCAAGACTCCCTTGGTGCATTAAAGGAAGATATAAAGGTCCCTCTGTGGTGAGCCGTAAACTTAAAATATCAATCTTTCGGTGTAATTCAGCAATGAGTGTTAAAAGAATCTTGTCGGTATCTTCACTCTCTTTGCGGATTTTATCGGATTTCAACCATACACTTAAAGGGTCATCATGAAGCATCAAAAGACTCATAAATTCTCGTCTAAAGGTTTCATTATCGGATGTTCCTTCTTCAAAAACAATTTTTAAAGATGTATCCACCAGACGAATATTTTCCATGCTAGAGCCTATCAATCAAAATAAAAATAAAAAAGATAATGCCCAAATAGCCATTGAGTGTGAAAAAAGCGCGATCAATTTTTGTAAAATCTTTCAAAACAATACGATGCTCAAACCACAAAATAATTGCCGAAACGAAAACACCCACATACGCCATAAAGCCTAAATTAGCACTCATGATAAATAAAAACCAAAATAAAATAGTTTGTGCATGAAAAAGACGAGAGATAAAAAAGGTTGCTTCCTTACCAAATTGAGAAGGGATGGAGAAAAGCCCATTTTCTTTATCGTATTCCATATCTTGTAACGAGTAGAGCAAATCAAATCCTGCTACCCAAAACATCACGCCTAAGGAAAGTAAAACTGCCCATAACGGAATGGCTTCTTGTACTGCCACAACGCCTGCAATGGGAGCTAGTCCAAGTGAAACCCCTAAGATAAGATGCGCATACGGCGAAAAACGCTTAAAGAGCGAATAGCCCCCCAATACAATCAAAATAGGAACCGCTAAAGCAAATGCTAAATCATTAATCAGATACGCAACTCCTATAAAAATAAGAGCATTTAATCCAATAAAAAATTCCATATTTCGTACTCCTATACGCCCATCCACACTCGGACGATTGGCTGTGCGAGGATTGTGCTTATCGATGTCACGATCAGCATAACGATTAAACCCCATCGCAAAATTACGCGCACTCACGGCGGCTAAGAGTCCTAAAACGAGAAGCTTAAAACCAAACCATGGTGAATCATCTTGGGCTTTTGATGCCACAATCATTGCGATAAAAATAAAAGGCAATGAAAAAACAGAATGTTTAAACATGATGAGTTCATTGATATCATGAAGTCTTGACCAAAAACGTTGCAAGGCATCCCTTTGTATTGAAGTGCTCAGATTTTACAACAAAACCCTTTAAAAGTGTTATAATTGCCCAAAAAATGGGAGAAAAAGAGTGAAAACGATTGCGATTTTAGGGCCAACTGCTTCAGGAAAAACCGCACTTTCCATCGATTTAGCCCTTGAATACAACGCTATTATCCTCTCATTAGATTCACTAAGCATTTATACACATATCGATATTGCTTCCGCCAAACCCTCACTAGAAGAACGTCATGGAATTGTCCATTTTGGTATTGATGTTCTTTTGCCCAATGAACACTTTGATGTGACGATGTTTTTTGAACTCTATTCTCAAGCAAAAACATATGCACTTTCCCATAAAAAAAATCTCATTATTGTTGGAGGAACAGGGTTTTACCTCAAAGCAATGATGGAAGGACTAAGCCTTAGACCTGAACTTTCTTTACATGTAAAAACAATCATTGCTCAAAAACTGCTTGATTTAGAGGCTTCTTATGCCCTTATGTGTGAACACGACCCTCTTTATGCACAAAAGATAGCCTCTACTGATCGCTACCGCATTGAAAAATGGCTTGAAATTTTTATCGCCACACAACAAACGCCATCAGACTATCTTCGTCATGCCAAACAACCTGCTCTTTTAAAAGATTTCTTACTGTTTGAGATTGAAACACCCAAAGATATCTTAATACAACGCGTGCAAAAACGTACCCATTTGATGTTTGAACAAGGCTTAATTGAGGAGATTTTTCATCTGGAAAAAAACTATTCACGTGCACCACAATGTATGAAAGCAATTGGTATTAAAGAAGTATTGGATTATTTTGACGGTATTTATACCCTAAAAGAGCTCGAAGAAAAAATTGCAACACACACGCTACAGTTAGCCAAACGCCAACGTACTTTTAACACATCACAATTTCCCCCACACATTAAAGCACCTCTTGAGATACTTAAACCTCTGGTTGAAAAAGTGTTAAAAGAGTTTTAAATTTTCTTGACAGATAGTTTTCCATGAACTCGTCTCATTGTTTTCAACACACTGAGTAAAATAGCCTTTTGCTTTTTCATTTTCCCCTAGTTTCAAACTCAGTTCTCCTGCATAGTAGAAAAGTCTGATTTTATCTTTGGGTGCCATACGTTCTTGTGGAATCGATTGTATTACCTCTAAAGCTTCTTTATCTCGGCTCAAACGTTTGAGCGCTTCAATGTAATTAAACTCTATCATTGGAGAAAGAGGAAATGACTTAAACTGCTTTTGAAGCGCTAAAATCTTTTGTGCATGGCTGATAAGTAAAAGATCGTTTTTAGATTCACTCGCGATTTTAATGATTTCATTGTGTAAATCAATCGTCGTAAAAGTGTTAGGGTAACGCTCTTCAACCACTTGCAAAATTGCTAAAGCTTCATCAGAGTGTTTTAACGCAATGTTACTGAAAAATAAATCGCGTAACACTTCAAGATTGATGCTTGTTTTAAGTGTTTTTGCCATTGTTTGAAGATCCTCTTTGAGGGCTCTTACTTCTTGATGTTTGCCTAATTTAAACAGAACATTGGTATGACGCTGCGTCCACGCAAAACGGCTATCAAGCTTCGCATCTTTTACATGTAAAACGCTCATCTCTTTTGCTCTTTCATATCTAGCCAATCGCATAAAACAGCCAAAAAGCTTCTCTTCGTAAGCGACACCCTCAATATGTAACTTGTACTGTTCAACCAATCCAACGACTTCTTGACAGGCACCTTTTTCAAGTTCTTTAAGGGCTTGTGCCTTGGCGGCTTCGTAAATCAGTTCTTCTGGTTTGACACCATGTGCATCAGAAGCTTTAAGCAAACTCTCTTCTAATTCTAATACTTTTTTAAATTCACCTTGTTTTAAAAGCAGTTTTGCTTTTTCTATTAAAGCTTTTTCACCAATGGCATTGGTCGTGTAATTTTCAATCAATTTATCATAATAATTCGCAAGTACCGTCTCATTATTTTCAGTGCGTTTAAAAAAGAGTTCATCCAAACGCTCTTTGACCTCATCAACATATTCACCACCATTGCGATAGGTATCTAAATACTCTTGATAGAGTTTGTGTGCTTTTTCAACATCTCCTGCTTTCGCATGCCAATCACCGTTTTCTTTTAGAAGAGACTCTCTTTTTTCATCTGTTTTTGGCGTGTGCTCCACAATCATATCTAAAATACGCGCCGCAACATCATAGAGCTTATGGTCATGTAAACGTTTGGCTAAGGTATAAGAAGCCTCTTTATCTTTCAGAAGGAAATTGGCATTGACATTGAGAACTTTTAGTAAATACTCTTTGGCTTCTTGGATTTTACCTACATCAATTTGATAATCGCTCAAACGAATTGCCGCTTCTGAAGCGATGTCAATATCCTTAACACTGTAAAGCACATCCAAATAAAGTTTAAGTGCTTTTTCTTTCTCTTTAGTAGGAAGCAATGTATCGGCAAAAAATAAAATAGCTTTTTTTGTATAAGGACTTTCAGGATGTTCACTGACCAAAATATCAATGAAATAGTTAGCATCTGCTTTGGAGTTTAATTTCAAATAAGATTTAGTCATGAGCATAAAGACTTCGGGAAGATTTTCATCGCTTGTAAACTCTTTTGTCCAACGTTTTGCAATGGCAATAATCGCTTCTTCATCAAACAAAACCGCATCTTTTTCTTCGCCTTTAGAGCTTAAGAGTTTATCCATTGCGCGCATAGCATACAGTTCAATTTCACTGCGAAAGATGGAAAGAGGAAATGCCTCGAGTACTCTAGAAGCAGCATCAACAACTCCTGCATAATCTCCCTTTTCGTACAAACGCTTCATATCCAAGTAAAGCCCAATATCTTTACTTTGTGCATAAGAGATAGGCGCTCCATTTAAATCAAGAGCTCCAATATAAGGTTTTTGGTATTTTTCAAAAACAATAGGAAAATTAAGCCCATCTTGAACCACTTTATCTTTATACAAAGGCTCTTCTTGCAACAAAATCATCCAGTGTCGATACTGTTTGGCTTTAGGTTTGGTTAGAACCTCTGTTGCTTCATACAAAGTATCTTCAACAGGAATCAGTTTGGAATCAATCTTTGGCTCAATCGCCATATAAAATGAGCCTTCTTTCGCATAAAAAGAGAGCTCTGCAAATTTCATTTTTTTAGGTTCAATCGGCTTGTTGAAAGGATGATCCGCTTTACACAAATAACGCTTCTTTTCTAAAGCATCAGGAATGGTTTCACAGGTAAAAGGTTGTGTATCCATAAGATGTAAAATAGCATAATTGATTTTACTCTCTTTACCACTGTTCAGAACAATGGTCAATGCAAAAAGTTGCGCTGATAAAATGAGGAGGGCTATAATGAATTTCATAGTTACATTATAGCAAAAATAGACAAGGGGTTAGAAAAACCCCTTGCATTAAAAACCACTTACTGAAACATATTTTGTGATAATACCTAGTAATGGTTCGACAAATAAAATAGCAAAGACCGTTATCATCGCGGCAAACCCAACAATAGCCTTTAACGGTGTTGAGGCGTTTGTGCTATAAATTCGTGCATCGTCAGTCACAGGTTCTTTTAAAAACATATACACGACCAACTTCATATAATAATAAACAGCAATCGCACTGTTAATTACCATAATAATCGCAAGGAAAATAAAGCCCGCATTAATAGCTGCACTTAAGAGATATAATTTCCCCCAAAAAACTGAAAAAGGTGGCATACCTGCTAGGGCAAACATGAAAATTGCCATAATCGTTGCCATAATAGGCATAACTTTAATCATTCCAGAGAATTTCGTAAAGGGATGCTGATAACGCTCATCCCAAAGATTTTTACGATGTCTTACAATCCACAACATCGTAAAGGCACCAAGATTTGTAAACATAAAAAGTGTCCAGTACATAAAAAGTGCTGTATTCGCTTGCGTCGTACCTATTAAGATAGCTGCCATCATCGAACCTGCGTGAGAGATGGAGCTAAAAGCGAGCATTCGTTTAACATCTTCTTGCACTAACGCTGTGATATTTGCTAACGTCATGGTTAAGACCACAAGCACATAAAGAGCTTGCTCTAGCCATACAACACCTGAGAGTACAATCATCTCAAACAAACGCATCGCAACAACAAATCCTGCAATTTTTGGAACGACTGCCATATACCCAGCCAATGGAGCTGAACTCCCTTCGTACACATCAGGCGTCCATGTGTGCGATGGCACTAAAGAGAGTTTAAATCCTAAGGCTCCTACCATAAAGACCGTTGCGGCAAGAACACCGACCAATGGCTCAAAGTCTCGCGCTAAAAGTACTTCTTCGATTTGATGGATCTCAACACTTCCTGTTAATGCATAAAAAATCAATGCAGAAAGAGCATATAACCCTGCCGCAAGTGCGCCCATTGTAAAATATTTAATGGCTGCTTCAAAGGCCTTTGCACGATTATGCATTGCGATAAGCGTGTAAAGTGCTAAACTTGACGTTTCAAGTCCAATAAAAATCAAAATAAGATTATCACTGACCACCATAAATTGGAAGCCTACAATCATAAATAAAAAGAGTGCATAAAACTCTGCCATTTCAAATTCTCTAAAATGGCGATGACTGAGTGATAAAGGCAAGAAAAAAGCTGATGCTACTAAAATAATAATCTGTGCAAGCGTTGCAATACCATCGACTAAAAGAACATCAAAAAATCCTCTTACCGGTCCATTAAATCCAATAACAGCTCCTAAATCAAGAATGATAAATAAAACACCTATCATGGTAAAAAAGCTACGATTCAGTCCTTTGACCGCCAAGTCTGCAACAATAATTGCCAAAGCACCTAACGCCAAAATAGCCATAGGAAGAAGTGCTGGTAAATTAAGCGCAGCAACATTAATAGAAATAGGCTCTAACATTATTTTGTTCCTCCTATGGTGTTCGCTTTAATGATAAGCTCTTTCGTACTTGGCTCAGTGGCTTTTTGCTCCATCAAGCTTAACATTTTTTGCACACTCATATCAATTGTACTAAGTACCGGCTTTGGATAGACACCTAATAAAACGACCAATGCAACCAGTGGAATCAATGCCGTTAACTCTTTAGCATTTAAATCTTTAAGTGTTTTGTTTTCTTCATGAACCACTTGCCCAAAGAAGGAGCGTTTATACAATACTAGCATATACACTGCTCCTAAAATAATGCCTGTTCCTGCTAACAGACTCATCACCCAATTGATGCGATAAAACCCTGCTAATGACAAAAACTCCCCTACAAATCCAATGGTTAAAGGAAGTCCAACAGAAGCCATCAACATGATGCCATAAACGGTGGCAAAATTTGGCATTACCTGTGCCAATCCTCCAAAATCACTCATCAATTTTGTATGTCGTCTATCGTAAATAACACCTACCAACATAAACAAAGCACCGCTCACAATTCCATGACTTAGCATTAAAAAGATAGAACCTGTAATCCCTTCCGCATTCATGGCAAACGTACCAAGAACGACAATGCCCATATGAGAGATTGAGCTATACGCTATCACTTGTTTCATATCTTCTTGCGCATACGCTATCATCGCTGCATAAATCACCATAATAATCGCGATGATAGCAATAGGCATTAAAAAATAGACCGAGGCATCAGGAAAAAGTGGGAGTGAAAAACGAACAAAACCATAACTTCCCATCTTTAACAGAACAGCCGCAAGGATAATAGAACCAATCGTCGGTGCTTGACCATGTGCATAAGGTAACCATGTATGAAATGGAAACATAGGAACCTTAATCGCGAAGGCTAAGAAAAATGCTCCAAAGAGCCATAATTGTGTATCAAAGGGAATTTGTAACATGTACCAATCAGGTAAAGCAAAACTCCAAACGCCTGTTGCTTCTTGATACAAATATCCCATATACAAAATACCTATAAGCATCAAAATAGAGCCTGCAAAAGTATAAAGGAAAAACTTGATTGCGGCATAAACCCGTCTTGCACTTCCCCATGCACCAATGATGTAGAGCATTGGAACCAAAGAGAGTTCCCAAAAGGCATAGAACCAAATGATGTCCAAAATAACAAAAACACCCACCATCGTCATTTCTAAAAATAACACGGTCAAAATAAGATTTTTGATATCTTTTTCAACACTCAAAGCGATAAATGAAATCATCGTAATAAATGTCGTTAAAATAACTAAAAATAACGAAATACCATCCACTCCTAAATAATAACTCATCCCATAGCTTGGAATCAAAGGAAAAAATTCAACAAATTGATATCCTGCATTGTTTGGATCAAAAGCAATCCAAAGAATGATACTGAGCAAAAACTCAATAGCACTTACACCGATACCATAAGCACGAATACTCTCCTTATTGACCATAAAACCTAGCAAAACAGCAATTGCTGGGAAAAAAACCATCAATGATAATATATGTTCCATAATCCTACTCTCCTATACCATGGGTCTGTAAAAGATGGCAAACACAAGTAGGACAACCATACCCACAACCATCCATCGTAACATATCAGAGAGGTTACCACTTTGCAATTTACGTGCATTGTGCCCTGTCTGGTACAAGACGCGCGCTATCATATCAACGGTTGCATCGACTATTTTCATATCAATTTTTTCCCACATAAAGTGTGAAAGCGTTGTAAATGGACGCATAATAAAACGCTCATACGCCAAAGGAATATAGTATTGATTGCTCAACAACTTATACAAGAAACCCTCTTCCAAAGATTTTGAAAAACCACCACGTTTATATTTATAAACCGCAAAAGCAATACCACTAAGAGCAATACCTAATGTGGCTGCGATTAAGACCACCTCTGTTCCATGCGCAATAGTAATTTCATAATTACGTAACAATTTTGTTGTAAAACCATGAAATGCATGCTCAAAAAATCCTGCCACAATGGCTAAAAGTCCTAAAGGAAGCAAGGCATAAATGACAAATGGCTGTGCTTCATGCGGATGAAGTCCAAATTTTTTATACTCTTTTTCGCCAAAAAATACCAACATGACTAAACGGAAGCTGTAAAATGCGGTAAGTCCTGCACCAATAAAAAGTGCAAACCATAAGAAATAAGCCCCTTCATTAAAGGCCACTTCTAAGATTTTATCTTTTGAGAAAAAGCCAGCAAACGGATAAATACCTGCAAGGGCTACTGAAGCCACACTCATCAAAATGGCGGTTGCCTTCATCGAACCGTACAAGCCACCCATTTTTTTGATGTTAAGCTCATCATGCATGGCATGCATCACGTTACCAGCACCCAAGAATAACAACGATTTAAAGAAAGCGTGTGTCATAAGATGGAAAAGTGCTATCCAATACGCACCAAGACCCGCTGCGACAAACATATACCCCAGTTGCGAAAGGGTTGAATACGCAATAATACGTTTAAGGTCATTATTGACAAGCGCCATCGAAGCAGCAAATAGAGCAACAAAAGCACCCAGTGAGGCAATGGCAAAACCCACTTCAGGAATTAAACTGTAAAGCTCTCCTGCACGAATGACCAAATAAACCCCTGCTGTTACCATCGTTGCCGCATGAATGAGTGCAGAAACGGGTGTTGGACCTTCCATCGCGTCCGCTAGCCATGTGTGGAGAGGAAACTGTGCTGATTTACCCATCGCACCGATAAATAAAAAGATGCCTATCATCACAACAATCGTAGGGTCTAACTCTTTAACACTGGCAAAAACATCATCATATTGAAATGAACCCACATTCCAGTAGATAAGGAAAAGTCCCATGAGCATACCAAGATCGGCAATTCGGTTCATAATAAATGCTTCATTCGCAGCCCAAGACGCTGAGTGTTTGTGATACCAAAAACCAATGAGTAACCACGAACAAAGCCCTACACCTTCCCAACCAATGAAAAGACCTACAAAGTTATCGCTCATTACCAAAATCATCATCGAAAAAACGAAAGCAGAGAGGTAAGAGAAAAAGCGATTAAAACTCTTATCATGATCCATATAACCAATAGAATAGATATGAACGATGGTTGAAACCAGTGTCACCGTCACCATCATAATGACCGAAACCTCATCCACCACAAAGCCAAAAGGAATCACTAAATTACCTGCACTAATCCAGTCCATCATATTTACATGTAAAGGTCCGTACGTGTTAACATCTATCAGTAAAATAAACGATGCAACCATCGAAAGCGCAATAAGCATCGAAGCAACAATCCCTGTAAAAAGCATCTTTGGGCGTGCGGCAAACAAGGCAACAAACAGTGAACTTGCAAGAGGAGCAAATAGAGCAATATAAAGGTATTTTTCCATGTGCTTATCCTTTCATCGTCTGTAAACTGTTAAGATCAACCGACCCATTGTGTTTATACCACAAGATAAGAAGACCAAGCCCAACGGCTACTTCACTGGCCGCTACGGCTATGATGAAAAATGCAAATACTTGCCCCGTTAAATCACCATAATAGTGTGATACAGCAACAAATCCAACATTAACGGCATTGAGCAAAATCTCTGTGGAGAAAAAAAGCATCAAAAGATTGGTTCGTTTCATCACACCGACAAGTCCAATAGCAAATAAAATACCTGCTAGCACAAGATAATGTGTTAAAGTTATCATTTTCCCTCCCTTGCTTCTTCAATCTCATCGTCAATTCCAACATGTCCCAAATGCTCATCCATACGCTTACTTGCCAAAACAATCCCTGCAATCATGGCAACGAGAAGCATAATAGCGGCAAGCTCAAAAGGAACAAGGTATTTGGTAAACAGTACTAAGCCTATCATCTGAACATTACCAACATTTTCAATCGTAGGATACAATGCTTCCACTTTACTCGAAAAGAACGGCGCACATAAAATCACGACCAATAAGACAGCACTTAAAATAGAAAGCGTGTATGCCACTTTTTTAGAACGTACGATTTCTTTAACATCGCGTGTCGTGTCAAAAAACATCATACCAAACGCATACAAAGCCATAATCGCACCTGAATACACCGTGATTTGTACGACGCCTAAAAACTCGGCATCTAAGATAAAGAAAAATCCAGAGATAAAAATCATCCCACCTGCTAAGGCACTCATGGCATAGAGTGCATTTTTACTCAAAACTACGATGGCAAACATACCAATCGTCAGTGCTGAAAATACATAAAACGCTATCACTTCATACATGCTAACCTCAATACGCTAGGGGTGTTTGTTTCACAGCATCATCAGCATTGTCACTCAATGCACCAAATCCTGGGAACTCTTTTTGTTGTTTGGCTCTAAAGGTATCAAGAGGGGTTAACATGTCCTCTTTTAAACCAAAATGGGCACGCTGCTCACTCGCATTTTCATATTCAGGACCATGAACGATGGCAAGTTCAGGACACACTTCTGCACAATACCCACAAAAGATACAACGTCCAAAGTTGATGCTGTATTCACTCACAACCTTACGGCTTTTCTCATCAATGTGGGTATCCATACGAATACATTTTGCAATACAAATCTTTTCACACAATCCACAACCAATACATCGCTCATTTCCACTTTCAAACAAACGAAGCAATTTATGAATCGCTCTATAACGAGGTCCCATTTCCAATTTTTCAGCAGGATACTGAACCGTATGAATATCAAAACGAATCATCTCACGAAAAACAATCCATAAACCTACAAAAAGTTCACCTTTGATGCTGCGTTTAAGCACTCGTTTAAAAGATTCCCATCCATTTTCAGGTTTTGCCTCGCCCTCAAAAAAGATATACCCTGGAGCGATGTTGCGTTGTTTAAAATCTTTAAGTTCCATCACATGCTCCTTAAATTAATACAAAACCGGTAATCAAAATATTGACCACGGCTAAAGGCATTAAGACTTTCCAACACACCCACATCAATTGATCAGGTCTAATGTGTGGCCACGCAGCCCTTACCCATAAAAATAAGAAAATCCAAAATGAGACCTTGAGTAACATCACAAGTGCACCAGGTATAAACCAAATGGGATTGTATCCCCCCATAAATATGATACTCACAAGCACAGAAACTGTAATCATATTGGCATACTCACCCACAAAGAAAAGCCCCCAACGCATACCCGAATACTCCGTTGCATAGCCAGAAACCACCTCGGCTTCAAACTCAATCGTATCAAACGGTGAACGGTTTGTCTCCATAAATCCTGCCATGGCAAATAAGATAAAGGCTAAAGGTTGTTTCCAGATAAGCCAATCGCTCACTCCTGCGCTTTGATAGTCGTTAATATCAATGAGTGAAAGTGAGCCTATCATCATAATCGGTGCTAAAATAGAAAGTCCACTGACCACTTCAAAAGAGAGCATTTGTACCACCGCACGTGCCGCACCTAAAAGAGACCATTTGTTTGCACTGCTCATTCCTGCTAAAAGCGGTCCATAAACCCCTACCGATGCAACCCCCATGACATATAAAACAGCCACATTAATATCAGAGACAATCGGATGAACCGTATAGCCAAAAACGGTAAATTCTGGGAAAAAAGGAATCGCCGCCATCGCT
This sequence comes from uncultured Sulfurospirillum sp., assembly GCA_964441765.1. Lineage (GTDB taxonomy): Bacteria > Campylobacterota > Campylobacteria > Campylobacterales > Sulfurospirillaceae > Sulfurospirillum. The sequence goes on along the minus strand of CAYTVI010000002.1, from coordinate 10,272 downwards.
ACAAATGCTGTTGTTGCCGCAATAACAGGCGCTATCATAAAGATAGGGCGAACCACATTTTGAGGGATAATATCTTCTTTGGTAAAGAGCTTAATTCCATCTGCCGCAAGTTGTAAAACGCCATAAGGTCCAACATGCATCGGTCCAAGACGGCGTTGCATGAAAGCCAAAACTTTACGTTCTATCCATGTTGCAAAAGCACCCATACCTGCCGTAACAGCTAAAACAATGGTCGCTTTAATAATGGTTTCAATAATAAGGGCTGTTTCAGTCATGATTCACTCCTTTGAGCGTAATGCTCGCAAATCGATACCCATCTTTAAAAAATGGGCTCACATCTATTTTTGTATCAAAGGTTGGAAGATACCCTATCATTCCATCCAGATGGCTATCGACTTTGATGGCAATCACTAAGGTATCTCCATCTTTATTTTCAAGTTTCACCACCTCTGCATCACTCAATCCTTTCGCTTCTAAAAAGGCTTGTGAAACATACATAGCACCTGCTTCATTGAGTTGATGTGCTTTGTTGGTAAAGGCGCTAAATTGGTGCACAGGGTTGGCACGATACACGATATCACCTTCGTAATTTTTAATCGGAGCTAGGTTTTCAACTTCATCATTACATGTAAAGGTGAGAACATCAAGTGCATACCCTCTGTTTTCACTGCCATCATTCTCGTAACGGTTTGGTAAGCTATCAAACTCAACCGCTTTAAAGCCTTTTGTGACAGGCAACATCGAGGTATAATCTATCGTCCACTCTGCTTCTAAATCCAGCGCATTGGCAATATCATTCAGACAATACCCTTTAAATGGCAACGCCACGTTGGTAGGAACAACACGTTTATTAAATGAGGTAAAGGTTCCTTCTTGTTGATTAAGTGCTGGCATAGACAGTTCACCTTTACCTAAGCTACTGAGTGTAAAGTCACCTTTAACGTTATAGCCCAACGTAAAGTTACCGCTTGTTTCATCCAAATCACAAATCAGCGAAACACCGAGCGTATTCGTTTTGCTAGGAATAATAACCACACTAAACGGTGTAAAACGTTCAATAAGTCCCAATAATTTTGCAATGTTGTGTGAGCGTGGATGGGTGTATACATCTTCACCTACGATTAAACTAAAGCTATCTTTTTTATCAAGTAACTTTGTCATTTTCTCCGTAAAATCTGCTTCAGCACCGATAAGTTCAATTAAGGCATTGGTATCGACTTCTATCTCTTTATCCACCACTTTTGTAATTGATTTAACAACCTCTTTTTCCTCACCGCTCTCTTCATCTTTTACCATCTCTTTGACATCTTCTTTGATGCTCTCTTGAATGGTTTTTTTAGAAAGGGTATGGAACGTTGCTAAGTATTCAACAACGTGTTTTGGCATTGCTTCTTTGTCTCCAAAAAGGTCAAGTAACAAATACGCTATCGCCTCTTCGCTTCCTACTTTATGCGTAACGCTTAAAAGGTTTTTAGAATATCCTGAAACAATCGGGTCGCTAATAGGATGAAAATAAATTCCAGCCCCTTTGTTCATCCCAATAGCATTGTTCATGGCATATCCCATATTAGGGCTATCGGTTTTAATGGCCGTCCCAAAACTGACTACAAAATTACTGGCTCGAACACTATTGATATCGCCACTGTAAAGATTTTTACCACTGGTACTTGCAAACGCTTTCATAAAATTTTGATACGCATAGGCATCTTTATTGACCAGTTTATAGCCATATTTTTCTTTGAGTTTTTGTAAAATCAACGCTTCTTCGTTGGTAATATAACTATCAAACGCGATGGTATCGACTTTGGTTTTTAAAAGTTCAACAGCTTGTGCAAAGGCTTTTTCATCTTTACCTTCCACCACATTTTCAAAATCAAACCCATAACGTGCCGCAGCATGAAGTGGTGCATACGTTTGGTCGCTGCTGATACGGTAAATTTTAAGTTCAGGGTTATGAATCCCTTTTTGCTTCACATCATAATAGATTAAAGAACAATCGCTACTGTGTGGGTTAGACGCTGGAATTTTTTTAAGTTCCCAAGCGTTTGATGTGTATTGAAAATCACTTCCTACCAGCGCACCCACAGGACACACCGCTGTACATTCACCACACTGCGTACAGTCTAATGTCTCCGCACCGCTTGCCACACCGATAATAGATTTTTGTAGTTTATTCCACATCGCATAAGCATCTTTTTCTGTTTTATCTTTCCATGCTTTATCAAGCTCTGCTCCACCTCTTGGTACTGTTTTAAGGGCAGACTCACCAATCATATCTTTACACACCGTAATACAGCGCTCACACACAATACATAAAGAGGCATCATAATGTATTGCACCCCAATTTTTAGTAGGACGTTGTGTATCGGCAACACAATGGCGTTGCGAATCAACACCCATCTCTAAGGTGTAGTTTTGCAGTTCACATTCACCACTTTGGTCACACACACCGCACTCTAAAGGATGATTAATGTCGTAAATCTCCATAATCGCACGACGCTCTTTTTCGATTTCTTCACTTTTGCTGATAACGCCCATGCCCTCTTTGACTCTCGCATTACAGCTATAAGCGCGCTTGCCATCAACCTCAACCAAACACAAACGGCACGCCAGTGTTGGAGAACAGTTCGTCACATAACAAAGAGCTGGTATGAAAATACCATTGCGCCTTGCCACATTTAAAATGTACTCACCCTCTTTTGCAACACACTGTTTTCCATCAATTGTTATTAAAACATCGCTCATTGCACTTTCGCCTTCACTATTTTTGCTACACTGTAAGGATACGCTTGCCCCACATCACTCACGGGCATGAGTGCAACGGTACCCTTCAAACTATCGTCTCGCACAAATGTGCAAGCATAGACCTCATCATTGAGCGCAACATTGAGCGCAACACCGTGTTGCACTTTTGCCGCTATTTCAAACTGAGCAGAGCCTATTAGCACCGCTTCTTCATTCTCTTGTTTTAAACATTTATAAACAATCGTTCCATCATAGCTTTTCAAAGGAGCAACATCGTCTAAATCTTCTGAAATCACCGTGCGTTCACTTGCGCCGTAAACAACGGCATGGCTATGCGCTGCAATCACATGAGCTAGGCGGACACAATTATCATACTGCGGATGTTTTATCACATCTTCCCCTAGCCAAATTAATGCTCCTTTACTTTTGGCATAGAGTGCTTGAATCTCTTCAATCTCTTCTTCACCCAAGTTGCTCTCAGCACTCAAATAGCCCTCATCCAAGTCATCAAAATAGTTTTGAAGTGAGCTTGGGAGCTTTACATGTAAAAGCAAGGCTTTGGCAAGAAGAGCTAAAACACCTTCTTCTGAACCTACTTCATAACGACTGAAAAAATGACTCTTTGGGGTAAAAACAGGGTCTTCCATCGTGAAAAGATAGATGAGCTTTGCACCATCTTGCATACATGCTTGCATTTTTTCAACGGCAGAAGAGTGATTGCGAGAGAGCAGTGAACCAATCACAATAATCAGGTCAAACCCTTTACATGTAAGACTCACTGTGCATCACCTTTCACTTTTTTAACCACGATGGTCCAATCGGTTTCGTTAAATTTAAGTGAGTTCATCAATGTCCAGCCCGCTTCTTTGATGACATCTGCACTTTTTTGAACAGGCGTAAAATCACCTATTTCAAACATAAAAATAGAAACTTCACCGTGCCCACTCTCTTCAACAATCTCAAGCATTCGTCCGTAAAAATCATCTTTCAAATGTCGTAAATCATAGCGTTGCATGCCCTCTCCTTATCTGTCAATTTCGCCAAAGACGATATTGGCATTACCAATAATCGCAACCACGTCTGCCAAATACTCACCCACCAAAAGCTCTTGTAAAAAGGCTGTGTGAAAGAAACTGGGGGTTCTAAGCTTTAAGCGATACGGATACGGTTCGCCTTGAGAATTGATGTAAAAACCAAGTTCTCCTTTGGGTGATTCGGTTGCGACATACACTTCACCCACAGGTGGTCTCATGCCTTGTGTTACCAAAACAAAGTGCTGCATCAAGGCATAGTTTTGCGTCATAATCTGCTCTTTAGGTGCGGAAATAAATGACGGTGCATGTGCCATAATCTCTGGGCTTGTTTCATAATACATTGGAATTAATTGTTTTAAAATACGAATACTTTGACGCATCTCTTCCATATGCAATTTATACCTTCCATAGCTATCGCACGTGGTACTCACTGGTACATCAAATTCCACTTCATCGTAAAGCTCATACGGCTCTTCTTTGCGAATATCCCACGCAATGCCACTCCCTCGAAGCATTGGTCCTGAACATCCCCAACTTTGTGCTTGCTCTGGCGTAATTACACCCACATCTTCCAAACGCATTTTCCAAATACGGTTCTGGTCAAGTAAGCCCTCATAATCGCCAATATCAATTGGTAAATGGTTGATAAATTTATTTAATCCCTCAATCCATCCTTTAGGTAAATCAAGCGGTACCCCTCCGATACGAACCGAAGAGTGCGTTAAACGTGCCCCACAATAATCTTCAATCAAATCAAGCGTGTATTCTCTCTCCCTAAACGCATAAAGAAAAATAGTCATCGCACCCACATCAAGGGCATGGGTTGCGAGCCAAAAAAGATGCGACGAGATGCGGTTTAGCTCTAAGAGCATCATGCGAATCACTTTGGCACGTCTTGGCACTTCAAGACCGATAAGTTTTTCAACCGCTAACGCAAAGCCATAGTTATTAGAGCTTGCCGCGATATAATCCATCCTATCAGTCGTAGGCAAAAACTCATTGTAAATCATATTTTCTGCCATTTTTTCCATGCCACGGTGCAAATAGCCAATATCGGGTGTTGCTTTACTTACTTTTTCACCATCAAGTTCCAATATCAGACGTAACTGTCCATGAGAACTGGGATGTTGTGGTCCAAAGTTGACAATCATATGGTTATCTTCACGCTCAAAAACCAAGTTCTCAAAAAAGGGCTTAAGTCGGTTTACTTTTTGCATGGATTATGGTCTCTCTTTCAAGATTTTCGCATCTTCTTTTTTAAGTTTTTTCACAATGAATACACCGCCTTCTTCTTGGTACTCGGTTACGGTTTTTTCCAAACTTCGAGGTGCACCAAAAGGGACTTCATGGTTAATATGCGCAAAACGATACGTATCATCCACATCAATTCTAGCACTATCGCGCTCTTCAGGTCCTATGATATCGCGGTACTCTTTTCCAAAAATTTTATCGATTTCGTACCACTGTGCGGCTTCATCACCTTGGAGCGGATAGGTCTTGCGTAGGGGATGGTCATACCAATCATCAGGCATCAAAAGGCGTTTCATATACGGATGACCGCTGATAATGACGCCAAACATATCGTACATTTCACGCTCTGCCCAGTTAGCACTTTTATAAATTTCACAGACACTTCTTAGGATCTCTTTTTCTTTTATGAAACATTTAATGCGTAATCTTTTACGTTTAGAAGTTGAGAGCATCTGGTAAAAAATTTCAAATTCTCCACTTTTTGCGAGCCAATCAATCGCGCTGTGCTCGGAGAGAAAATTGTAGGAGAGTTCATCTCTTAAACATTTTAAAACCTCGACATTATCCTTGGCATGAATGTAAACCACCATCTGCTCACGCTGAATGTAAGCTTCGTGAATATCAAATTTACTTTTTAAGACATTCAAGTCATTTGAAAAAATCGCATCACTTTCTACCTCTTCTTTAGGAAGCTGTGGTGCTACCCAAAAACGGTCACTGTAATAAGGCTTTTTTTGTACATTTTGTTTATCGCTGTAACTTCGCATCATACCAACCTTTTTGGTTGAAGTTTTTTAGAGGCTTTTTCGGTTCTAATTTTTTTCTGTAATAACATCAGAGCATACTGAAGTGTTTCAGGGCGTGGTGCACATCCAGGGAGATAAATATCCACAGGGACAATTCTATCGGCTCCTTGTACGGTTGCGTAGGTGTTGAACATACCACCCGTGTTCGCACAACTTCCCATGCTAATGACCCATTTTGGCTCTGTCATTTGGTCATATAAACGTCGCATAAACGGAGAATGCTTTTTAGTCAGTGTTCCAGCGATGACAATGACATCGGCTTGTCTAGGGCTAGCTCTAAAAATCGTTCCAAAACGGTCAAAATCGTAACGACTCGCTCCCGTTGCCATCATCTCAATCGCACAACACGCAAGTCCATAGGTCAGTGGCCAAAGCGAGTTACTTCTCCCCCATTGAACCAACTTATCTACCGAGGTAAGTGCGATAGGAAGTCCTGCTTCTTGAAGATAATTTATCTTATGCTGTGCCATTCTAGTGCTCCTTTTTTCCATGCATACACAAAACCAATGGCGAGTATGAGGACAAATAAAATCATTTCAACAAATCCAAACATTCCTAAAACTTTAAAATTGACTGCCCATGGGAACATAAAGATAATCTCCACATCAAACAAAATAAAAAGTACCGCAAAAAGATAAAAATGCGCGGAAATCTTATTGGGCTGTTTGGTCACTTCTGGCCCACACTCATAAATCGTGAGTTTGAGCTTTTCAGTATCTAAGCGCGCCATCTTTCGGCTGACAATGCGGGCTAATACCGTAATGCCATAAAAGACAACAGCACCAAAAACGAGCAGATAAAATGCTCCAAAATACGGATGTGCAAAATCCATATGCGATAAAGGGGTCATCAAAAATCCTTTATTAGTAAATTAAACAATGTAAATCTTTACATGTAAAAAGATTTACATTGTTTAATTTTATGATGAAGTATTAAATTTTAAGCCACACTCAAAATTTAATACCCGTTTCAATTCATAAAACCAACAGCCTTTGCGTCACCAAACGCACCTTTTGTTTCTCTCTCTACCGCATTTTTAAAATCTTCAAAGCCAAACAGAGGTTTTTCTTTGGTCGCCACTTTAAGGGCTGTATTTTTTACCACCAAACGAATCTGTCCCCCTGTGAGCGGATATTTCGCTAAAGCTTTGACATCAAAGTCTTTTTCATACTGTGCATTTTGAGGTAATAACTTTTGCCATAACTCCAAACGTTGCGCCTCATTTGGCTTTTCAAAAGCGATTTTATAATCAAAACGCCTTGAAAATGCAGGGTCAATCGTTTCAAGTAAATTGGTGGTTGCAATAAGTAGTCCATCAAAACGCTCAATCTGCTCTAAAAAGATATTTTGCATCTGATTGTGCATTTTATCTGCTCCTGAGGTTCCATCGGTTGAACGCGCACTTAAAAATTGGTCTGCCTCATTTAAAAGTAGCAATGGCTCACTTTTTGTTTTTTTGCACAAATCTTTATAGGTATCAAAAATACTACGCACATTTTTTTCACTCTCTCCAACGTATTTTGAGAGAATTTTGGAACAATCAAAACTTAGAACCCGACGTTTCATTGACTTTGCCAAAGAAAGTGCCGTCATCGTCTTCCCCGTCCCTGGAGGACCATAGAGAATAATTTTGGCATCAATCCCACTGCGGCGCTCTTTAATGCCCCACTCACGAAGTAGTTTCACCACTCCTTTATCGATTTGTTTAAGCAAACTATCCAGTACTTCTTTGGTTTTAGGATTTAAAATCACATCATCCATCGTGGTTTTTGGGTCAATAAGCTCGAACACTTCTTGTTCACCAATGAGCATATCAAGCTTAATTTTTTTACTCTTTTTCTCTTTATTGGGATGCATAATTTTTTGCAAAATCTCTTCAGCAATAAAAAAGCTTCGCGTCACACCTCCAAAGGTGCTGAGCATTTCATCGTAATCAATAATCAAGTTTTCAATCAGTTTTGAGCCCTCTTCCAACAACGAACGATTTTTGATTTTTTCATAATCATCCACGCTGATAAGACTGATGAGTGTATTCATATCTCTTAAACTTTCAAACTCACCAGCATATTCCTCTTTTAAAAGAGCTAGAAAAATCAGTTGTTCTTTAGAATTTAGCTCATTTTCTTTAAAAATACTCTCCACCACAATTTCTTCTTGTGTCACTTTAATACGCTCGCTAATACGACTCTCCAGAAGCTCTAGCTTATTTTTAAGTCGCCCAATACTCGGAGCATTTTCCGTTGCACTGTGTTTGGTAAGTGAAAGCTTTTGGTAAAGTTCAATGCGAAAAAATTGGTCTTTTAAATACTCTAAATGATCATCATAAGGCGTTACATCAGGTAAGATAACTTCCAATGTTCCTTCTTCTAAAAGTTTTAAAAATGCCGAGCTTAACGTCACCGTACTGTTTAAAAGCTCCAAGTTGGAAACATCCACGATTTTTGAACTTAAGAAGCTGTTTTGAACAATCCAACCTTGTTCTATCAACGCTTTCACTAAAGGCAAATGTTTTAAATGTTCATAATTGGTTTCGCTAAAAAGTTTAATAAGAATATCAGAAACCGCAATATCTACAGAGCCCACAACGTATTCTTTGGTCATCATCTGCAACAGTTCTGCTTCTTCATGCGAACATTTGAGATGCTCATAGATAAAACAATCTTGGACATTTTGACTTTCTAAAAAGTCGATTAAATAACGCAATTTCAGACCCTTTGTAGTAAAAATCGAACCAATTATAATGGAAAGGTATAACAATCAAATGACGGTTAAAAAAGGCTTTATCCTCTCTAACCGTTATTGATACTTTAGTTTTTTTTAAACAATCCCTCGTTCACTTTCTCTTTCAAAACGCGTTTGAGTACTTTGCCTGTTGCATTTTTAGGAAGTTCTTCCACAAAATAGATATGGCGAGGCAATTTAAAGTTAGCCAAATGGTTTTTCAAATACTTACGTATCTCCATCTCGCTTAGTTCAACACCCTCCTTGGGCTGGATAAAGGCTAAAACATCTTCATCTTTCGTCTGCTCATCTCGAAGTCCAACAACAGCGGTTGCATCAACGCCTTCATACTTGTAAATCACTTCTTCGATTTCCCTAGGATAAATATTAATTCCTTTGGAAATAATCAAATCTTTTTTACGATCTACGATGTAGATAAAGCCATCTTCGTCTTTTTTACCCAAATCACCTGTCAATAACCAACCATTGATAATCGTTTCATCCGTGGCATCAGGATGGTTAAGATAGCCTTGCATCACACAATCACCTTTAACCATAATCTCACCTACAACATCGGTTTTGACTTCCATCATCTCATCATTCACGATTTTGACTTCATAGCTAGGCAATGGCAAACCAACAGAGAGAGGTTTTTGCCAATCAAGACGATTGACACACACCGCAGGAGAGCATTCACTTAAGCCATACCCTTCAAGCAAGGTAGCATTTTTAAACTTGGCATTAAACTCATTTAAAGACTGCTCACTTAATGGCGCACTTCCAGAGATAAAAATTCGTACTTTATTAAACCACATAAAATACCATGGAATTTTGGCTTTTAAAAGCGCATTGTAAAGTGTTGGTACGCCTAAAAAGATGGTTACTTGTTTTAGAAGCGTTTGTTTTAAAACATTGGCAAAAGGAAAAACGGAGCGAACAATCACAATACTTGAACAGGTAAACATTGGTAATAAGACCATAATCGAGAGCGTAAAGCTGTGAAACATCGGTAAGAAGACGATGAACCTATCTTTACATGTAATCGCAAAAGAATCAGCTCCTGCAATAGCATTGGAAAAGAAGTTTCGATACGATAACATCGCTCCTTTTGGCTTACCCGTGGTACCTGAAGTGTAGACAATACACGCCAAATCATTCAGTGCAGGTCTTTTTGCTAAGCGCTCATACGTCTCTTGAGAAATATCAATCTCTGTAAAGCTGTAATTTCGCTCATCCAGATGCTCATATTTATCCGTCCAAACGATTTTTTCAATTTTTGTAGTACTCAGTAAATCTTTGGTTTCGCTCGCATATGCCGCAGAACTGACTAATAATCTTGCACCACAATCGTTTAAAATATATTCAAATTCCTCTTTTTTTAAAAATGTATTCAAAGGAACTGCCACTGCACCTATCTTTGTAATAGCAAACAAAGAGACCACAAACTCCTCAGAGTTGCCAACAATCATGGCAACTCTGTCTTCACTTTTTATACCGCTAAATTCTAAAAAACGTGCAAACGTATCGATATTTTGCTTGAGCTTTAAATACGTTACTTTTTTATCGTCAATAAAAATAGCTGTCTTTTTAGGATCATTTTTAGCGTTAGCTTCAATAACCTCATAAAAATTCTGGTATGGATAACTCTGCATGGCTTAGAACTTATATTTCAAAGATGCTGTAACAAGGTGAGCGGCTGAATCGGTGAATTTACC
>CAYTVI010000001.1:84354-92733 GCA_964441765.1 uncultured Sulfurospirillum sp. | reverse complement strand
AAATCCAAATTACGGATGAAAACCTCTTTATTGCCGCTTCGTGTAAAGAAAAAGGAATAGCATTCCTAAAAGGTGAAGCTAAAGTTAATGTGCGTAAAAATGCTCCACAAAAAGCAGAGTTAGCAACCAATACTTCAGAATTCACAATAACCGTTAATGGTCAAAAATACCATGTCACATCAGAAGATGGTGCAAGTACAATTGTTGTAAATGGTGAAACGTATCAGATTGATCTCAAAGAAGGTCTTGAAGAGGGTGCTTTAAGTGCTCCTACTCAGGCATCCACTACGGCAACAAGTGGTATGGAGATTAAAGCAGGATTACCAGGTTCTATATTTAAAGTACTTGTGAGTCCAGGAGATAGTGTTTCCAAAGGACAGGCTGTTATTGTGATTGAAGCGATGAAAATGGAAATTGAAGTGGTAGCTCCAGAATCGGGTATTGTGAGTGCCGTCAAAGTGAAGCAAGGCGATACCATTGTTAATGGTCAATTGCTTGTTGTTCTGTAAAGAGGTCGCATGAAAAAGATTATTTTTACAATGCTTCTTGGTTTATCTTTTATAGTAAGCTCACTGTCCGCAGATGAGGTAGTCAAGGAAAATAAAAACCAAGATTATAAATCTAAAAGCGTTACAGAATTATTCCAATCTTTGTATGAATCCACAGGGCTCAATGCTTTCTTAAATCCAGAAGAAGGTCAAATCTCTCATGGTAGCGTTATTTCGACCTTTAACCAAAGTGGCGGAAGAATCATTATGATGGGTATTTGTTTTATACTCTTTTATTTAGCGATTGCTAAAGGGTTTGAGCCATTACTGTTAATTCCTATCGCGTTTGGTGGCTTCTTGGCTAATATTCCTATTGCCGATATTGCAGGACCAGAGGGATTTTTAGGTATCTTGTTTAATATGGGTATTAGCTCTGGGCTTTTTCCTTTGATGATTTTTATGGGTGTTGGCGCTATGACAGACTTTGGACCATTACTCGCTAATCCTAAGACAGCTCTTTTAGGTGGTGCGGCACAACTGGGTATTTTTGGTACGGTTGTTGGTGCGGCATTTTTATCGCAACATACAGGGTTTATTGACTTTTCACTCAAAGAAGCAGCCGCAATTGGAATTATTGGCGGAGCCGATGGTCCGACCTCTATCTTTGTAGCCAGCAGATTAGCACCAGATTTATTAGGTGCCATTGCGGTAGCGGCGTATTCGTATATGGCACTTGTTCCGATTATTCAACCTCCTATTATGCGCGCACTGACAACTAAAGAAGAGCGACAAATTAAGATGGAGCAGTTACGTGAAGTTTCCAAGCTTGAAAAAATTCTTTTTCCTATAACTGTCATGGTGCTATGTGTCTTATTACTTCCTGATGCAACACCACTTGTGGGTGCTTTAGCCTTTGGGAATTTTATCAAAGAATCAGGTGTAGCAAAACGATTGTCTGAAACGATGGAAAACTCACTCATTAATATTGTGACTATTTTCTTAGGGCTTGCTGTTGGTTCAAAGCTTGCTTCTGAAAAATTTTTAGTTCCTGAAACTTTAGGAATTATTGTTTTAGGATTAGTCGCTTTTGCTATGGGGACAGCGGGTGGTGTCATTATGGCTAAAATTATGAATAAATTTAGTAAACATAAAGTCAATCCGCTTATTGGCTCAGCAGGTGTGAGTGCTGTTCCTATGGCGGCGCGCGTTTCTAATAAGGAAGGGATGAAAGAAGATTCTTCTAATATGCTTTTAATGCATGCAATGGGCCCAAACGTGGCAGGTGTTATTGGCTCAGCAGTTGCAGCAGGTATCTTGCTGTCTATTTTTAAATAAAACTCTTTTAGGGATAAAACAGTCATGTCAAAGATTAATGAAATAGAAAAGTTAGGACTTAGCAACATTGGTAAGGTCCACTACAATCTCAGTTATGATGAGTTGTTTGAGCATGAAGTAAAAAACGGCGAAGGCACTGTAACCAGTAATGGTACATTTAGTGTAGATACGGGTATTTTTACAGGACGAAGTCCAAAGGATAAATATTTTGTTGACCAAGAACCTTCAAATAAAAATATCTCTTGGGGTAAGATGAACCATAAAATCAGTAAAGAGATTTTTGATGAGCTGTTTGAAAAAGTAAAAAAACAACTTTCCAATAAAGACATCTATATTCAAGATGTCTTCAGTGGTGGAAGTTTGGCAAGTCGAAAAAGTATTCGTTTTGTGACGGAAATTGCATGGCAAGCACATTTTGTAAAAAATATGTTTATTCGTCCTAATGAAGCTGAGTTGGTAAGCTTCAAACCAGAGTTTACCGTTTACAATGCTTGTAGAGTCGTTGATGATGAATATAAAAAACACGGTCTTCACTCCGATGTTTTCGTGGTCTTTAATGTGGAAGAAAATGTCGCAATTATTGGTGGTACATGGTACGGTGGAGAGATGAAAAAAGGTATTTTCTCGATGATGAACTACTGGTTGCCACTTGAGGGAAAACTTTCTATGCATTGTTCCGCTAATGTCGGTGAAAAAGGTGATACCGCTCTTTTCTTCGGACTTTCAGGTACGGGAAAAACTACCCTTTCAACCGATCCTAGACGAAAGCTCATTGGGGATGATGAACATGGTTGGGATGATGAGGGTGTCTTTAACTTTGAAGGTGGATGTTACGCAAAATGTATCAACCTTGATCCTGCCAGTGAACCAGAAATTTTTGGTGCTATCAAACGCGATGCTTTATTAGAAAATGTGGTGATGGATGATAAGGGTGTTGTGAATTATGCGAGTGATGCCAAAACGGAAAATACACGCGTTTCGTATCCTATTTATCATATTGAAAATCATGAACCAAGTTTACAAGCAGGACACCCTAAAAAAATTATCTTTTTAACAGCCGATGCTTTTGGTATTTTACCTCCGGTTTCAAAACTCACTAAAGAGCAAGCGATGTATTACTTCTTAAGTGGTTATACGGCAAAAGTTGCAGGGACTGAGCGAGGAATCACCGAACCAGTCGCAACATTTAGTTCTTGTTTTGGTGAAGCTTTTTTACCGCTTCATCCAACTGTCTATGCCAAACTCTTAGGTGAAAAAATTGAAAAACACAATGTTGATGTTTATTTGGTTAATACGGGTTGGAGTGGCGGAAGTTATGGTATTGGAAAGCGTATGAGTATTAAGGCAACTCGTGCGTGTATTAATGCGATTTTAGACGGGAGTATCGAAGAGAGTGAGTTTGAAGCTATTCCAGTTTTTGGAATCCAAACGCCAAAAGAACTTGCAGGTGTGCCAACAGAGATTTTAAATCCACGTCAAACATGGGAAAATAAAAGTTTATACGATGCGACACGTGATGAGTTAGCACAAATGTTTATTGATAATTTCAAAAAATACATTACACCAGAGTCTGATTTTTCAAGCGCTGGCCCTAAATTATAATCCTTACATGTAAAGAGATTTGAAAAAATCTCTTTACTTCTTTTTTACACATTCCAAGGAGATTGAAGTACCTTTTCATAATAAATAACACTTTTTGACATTTAAAAAAGAGTGTAGATACAAGGCAGATTTTTGAAGGTTTACGTATTGTAAATCAAAAAAATTTAACGAAGTAGATACGCTCTTTTTTAAATGCCCTATGGGTGAAAGGTTTTTGCCTCATCTTCGTCGTTAAATTTTTTCAACTTGCAAGAAAAGCAAGCTATCAAAAATTTGCCTAGAAGCTAAAGCAAAAGCCTTTCATCAAAAGGTTTTATTTATTATGAAAAGGTATTTAATATGTCAAAACTATGGTCTGGCAGATTTGCCAAAAGTGGTGCCAAACTGCTAGATGAATTTAATGCGTCGCTTCCTTTTGATCAGAAGTTGTACGAAGAAGATATTAAAGGTTCCATCGCACATTCCGCAATGCTCGCAAAACAAGGTATCTTAACGCAAGAAGAAGCGGCGCAGATTGCGCAAGGGCTTTTGCAAATTAAAGGCGAGATTGAAGCAGGAACATTTGTATTTGATATTGCCCATGAAGATATTCACATGTCGGTTGAGACACGTTTGATTGAGCTGATTGGCGAAGCTGGGAAACGTTTGCATACAGCACGCAGTCGAAATGACCAAGTCGCCGTTGATTTTAGACAATACGTTCAAAAGCACAATCGTATTTTGGTCAATGCGCTAGAAGCATTAATTGAAGTATTATTAGATATGTCTAAAGAGCATACGACAACATTGCTTCCAGGGATGACACACCTCCAACATGCGCAACCTATCAATTTCGCGTTTCATCTTTTAGCGTATGTCGCGATGTTTAAACGAGATATTGAGCGTTTTGAGAGTTCTTATGAAAGACATAATGTTCTTCCTTTAGGCTGTGCCGCATTGGCAGGAACGCCACACAATATCGACAGAGAAGCTGTGGCAAAAGCACTTGGTTTTGATAGTGTGAGTGTGAATTGTTTGGATACTGTTAGCGATAGAGATTTTGCTCTTGAAATTCTTTTTAATATCGCAACAACCATGATGCATATCTCTCGTTTCGCAGAAGAGCTTATTTTATGGTCGAGCTATGAGTTTAAATTTGTCACCTTAAGTGATGAATACTCAACAGGAAGTTCCATTATGCCACAGAAAAAAAACCCTGATGTTCCTGAGCTTCTTCGTGGAAAAACAGGACGCGTCAATGGCAATCTTATCTCTTTACTCACCGTTTTAAAAGGACTCCCTTTAGCGTACAATAAAGATATGCAAGAAGACAAAGAGGGTGTGTTTGACAGTGTTGAAACAGCGTTTATGTCGATTAATATCTTAAAAGAAGCCGTTCGTACGATGAGTGTTAACAGCGATAAAATGCGCCAAGCGTGTGAAGTAGGGCATTTGAGTGCGACTGATTTGGCGGATTATTTGGTGCAAAAATGCAATATTCCTTTCCGTGAAGCGCATTTTATTACAGGGCGCGCGGTTGCACATGCGGAGAGTTTAAATGTGGATTTGAGTCATTTAAGTGTAGAAGAGCTGCAAAAAGTAGATGAGCGCATCGGAGAAGATGTGTTGCCATACCTTTCCCTTGAAAATTCGATGAATGCGAGAACATCGCAAGGTGGAACAGCAACAGCGTCAACGTGCAAACAGCTTGAAATCTTTGAAGCGTGGATGAAAAGTCGAAAATAGTTTTTACATGTAAAGAAAGTCAGGGTTTGGTCGCATCCAAACCCTTTTCATTATTAGAGATAATTTTTCGTATCTGCGTCGCAGAGATGATTCCAAGCAAGTTTAGCACCACCTAAGAGGTGAAAGTGCAAATGAAATACCTCTTGTCCGCCATCACTTCCATTATTGGTAATCAGCCGATAACCACCTTCATCAAGCCCCATTAACTTCGCAACACGCTGGATAAAACGTGTCATATCAGCCATAATTTCAGGGTCAACCTCTTGAAAGTTTTTGTATTCTTTTTTGGGAATAATTAGAATATGCACGGGAGCTTTGGGATTGATATCATGGAAAGCTAAAAAATTTTCATTTTCATCGACTTTATTGCAGGGAATTTCACCACTCACGATTTTGCTAAAGATGGTCATTACAACTCCTCATGGTTGATTTTATAATGATTTTAACCTTTTATAATTAAAGTTTTACTAAAATGAGCCATTATAATAAACGTCTATGGAAGGTAAAGCCTTGAAAGAGATAGAAAGTACGATTGCCTCGTGTACATCGCTTGGTGAATTAGAAAAACAACGTGTTGCTTTATTTGGGAAAAAGGGTCATTTTGCAGCTCAGTTTGAAGAGCTCAAAAAGCTTGATGGAGAAGAGAAAAAAGCGTTTGCACAAAATCTCAATACAAACAAAGAGAAATTTTTAGAGCTTTTAAACGCTAAAAAGACACTTCTTGAAGCTATTATGGTTGAAGAAGAGATGAAAAAAAGCAGTGTTGATGTAACGCTTTTCAATCAAGAAAGCTCAGCTGGTGCGCTTCACCCCGTGATGGACACGATGGATAAAATCATCGAGTATTTTGTCAGTATGAACTTTTCTATTGAAGAAGGTCCCTTGGTCGAAGATGATTTTCACAACTTTGAAGCACTCAACCTTCCAAAATACCACCCAGCACGCGATATGCAAGACACATTTTATTTTAATGATTCAATGCTTCTTCGTACACACACTTCACCGGTTCAAATTCGTACCATGCTCTCTTCAAAGCCTCCGATTCGTATGATTTGTCCAGGGGCTGTTTTTAGACGAGATTTTGATATTACCCATACGCCGATGTTTCATCAAGTAGAAGGGTTAGTGGTTGATAAAAGTGGCGAAGTCTCATTTGCAAATCTGAAATTTATTTTAGAAGACTTTTTGAAGCATATGTTTGGCGATGTAACCGTTCGTTTCCGTCCAAGCTTTTTCCCTTTCACAGAACCTAGTGCGGAAGTTGATATTAGCTGTATTTTCTGTAAAGGTGAAGGATGTCGTGTCTGTTCACACACGGGATGGCTTGAGGTTTTAGGCTGTGGCGTGGTTGATCCTAACGTCTTTAAGGCGGTTGGATACAAAGATGTGAGCGGATATGCTTTTGGTCTGGGCGTAGAGCGCTTTGCGATGTTGTTACACCGTGTGCCGGATTTGCGTTCGCTTTTTGAGGGTGATTTGAGATTATTGGAGCAATTTAGATGATAGTAACAAAGCAGTGGTTAAATGAATGGATTGATGTACATGCACAAGAAACAGAGCGTATCAGCGTAGCACTGAATGCGATTGGACTTGAAGTGGATGGCATTGAAAAAGTGCGTATTCCTGAGCATGTTGTTGTTGGTCACGTTGTAAGTTGCGAAAAACATCCTAATGCAGATAAACTTAATGTCTGCCACGTCAATGTGGGTGATAGTGTTCAACAAATCGTTTGTGGTGCTAAAAATGTAGCCGCAGGACAAATGGTGGCAGTCGCTTTGATAGGGGCTGAATTACCAGGCGGTCTTAAGATTAAAAAAGCAAAATTGCGGGATGTGGAATCTTGTGGGATGATTTGTTCTTCCACTGAACTAGGACTTCCAAAAATCAATGATGGTATTATGATTTTAGATAAAAGTATTGGGGAATTAGTTATCGGTAAACCTTTGAGCCAATACCCACTTTTAAATGACGATGTGATTGAAATTGGATTAACGCCAAATCGGGGGGATTGCCAAAGTGTGTATGGCGTAGCCCGTGATTTGAGTGTCTTTTTTGATGTTGAAGTTAAAGCGTTGAGTGTTGAAGAAGAAGAAGAAAATAAACCAGGAGTGGGACGTGTTTTACATGTAAATGGTGCGGAAGGTCTAAGTGGCGCTTACATGTACAAAGTTTTTGATAATGAATCCATTGACGTTCCTCTGCTTATTCAATTGCGCTTAGGCTGGGCAGAAGTGAGCAATGAGTGTTTGCTTGGAAAATTGGTTGATTATTCAACCTTTGTTACCGGCGTTTTATTGCGTGCTTATAATCACAGCTGTTTTGGTGATAAAGAAGATAAGGCAAAAATCACTATCGCAAAAGATGAGCATGGTTTAGATGCCGTTTTTGGGCAAGGAAATAAAGTCGCCATAACAGGTATCGCACAGATGGACGCTTGCAAGGCAACGGTTGCGGATAAGCGTATTATTGTTGAAGCCAATTACACGCATCCTGATTTTATTGCCGAAAAAAGTGCCAATTTAAAACTGGGTGCAGATAGACATTTATATCGTTCTTCTAGGGGAAGTGAGCCTGATTTGGCGTTTGGATTGAATTATTTTTTCAAAACACTCACGCACTCTTCACGCATCATCTCTTATGCCGATGCACAACACGTTGCAAAAGAGCCAAAAGAGCGTATTATCACGATTCATCACAGTGAATTAACGCGTATGATTGGGGAAGAAATTCCTAAAAATCGTGTGATTAAAATTTTAAAACAGCTTGGTTTTGAGGTCAATTTTGCGTTTGAACAAGATGTGATTAATGCCAAAGTACCCCTTTTCCGCGCGGATGTGATTAATGTTCAAGACATTTGTGAAGAGATTGTGCGTATCGTGGGGATTGATAATATTACCTCAAAACCTTATATTTTTGCAGAAAAATCAAAAATCAATCAACCATACCTTAATTTTAAAAAACGACTGATGTATCGACACAAAGCAGCTGCGGTTGGTTTTTTTGAAACCCTTCATTTTGTTTTTGATGATGCGTCTAAATTGAAACGCTTTGGTTTAGCCACATTGTCCGAAAACTTGGATGTTGCCAATCCTATCACGAGTGAGCTCAATACTTTGCGTTCATCGTTAATTCCAAATATTTTAAATGCTATCAGTCAAAATATCAAATTTGGTAAAAAGCGTGTGGCTTTGTTTGAAGTGGGGAGTGTCTTTGATGCAAATCGCGTGGA
>CAYTVI010000001.1:71002-84254 GCA_964441765.1 uncultured Sulfurospirillum sp. | reverse complement strand
CGGCTATCGATATCTATCACCATGAGAGTTTTGGGGATATGATGAGCTTGACACTGAAGTTACAGTTTCAATCCAATGAAAGAACGTTAGAAGAAGAAAATATTGCAACTATGATAGAAGCACTTTTATCAAAACTCAAAGCAACCTTTGGAATTAATTTGCGATGAAAACATTACATGTAAATCCACGAGGGAATTTTTCTTTAGAGATTAGTACGATTGCGAGTGATAAATCTATTTCGCATCGTTGTGCTATTTTTTCTCTTTTGTGTGCAAAACCCTCATTGATTAAAAATTACCTTCAAGCTGAAGATACACTGTGTACTTTGAATATTGCACAGATGTTAGGGGCGCGTGTTCATCATGAGAGCGATGGCACGATGGTGATTACACCGCCTGAACAGCTCCGTGAGCCTGCTGCTATCTTAGATTGTGGAAATTCTGGAACGGCGATACGTTTGCTCATGGGATTTCTCTCCTCATGCCAAGGCTTTTTTGTGCTCTATGGCGACAAATACCTCTGTTCTCGTCCTATGCGACGTGTGGCAGACCCACTTCGCTCTATTGGCGCGATGATTGATGGAAGAAGTGAGGGCAATTATGCCCCTTTAAGCATACGAGGACAAAAACTCAAAGCGTTTCAGTATGAGAGTAAAATATCTTCCGCACAGGTGAAAAGTGCACTTATCTTAGCGGCACTCCAAGCTGATGGCGTTTCAACGTTTTGCGAGCCAGAATTGAGCCGTGACCATAGTGAGCGAATGCTCAGAGGTATGGGTGCAAATGTGATTTCGCAAGGTTTACATGTAACGATTCACCCTCAACTTGCTCCCTTGGAGCCTTTAAATATCAGTGTGCCTAGCGATCCATCCAGTGGATTTTTCTTTGCGGTTGCTGCGGCGATTCATGAGGGAAGCTCGGTAACATTGCACAATATGCTGTTAAATCCAACGCGCATTGAAGCGTACAAGGTTTTAGCACGCATGGGAGCTAAGGTCGAATTTATTGAAAAAGAGAGCTTGTATGAAAGCGTTGGCGATATTATCATCACGGGAGCACCTTTGAGGGGCGTTACTGTAGAAGAAAATATTGCATGGCTGATTGATGAACTTCCAGCTCTTTCCATCGCTTTTGCATGTGCAAGCGGAAAAAGTACGGTTAAAAATGCTCAAGAACTTCGTGTTAAAGAGAGTGATAGAATCTCTAGCGTTGTTAAAAATTTACGTCTGTGTGGTATCGAAGTCGATGAGTTTGAAGATGGCTATGACGTAAATGGTGGAATGCTTAAGAGTGCTACCATTAACAGTTATGGTGACCACCGTATCGCGATGAGCTTTGCAATTGCTGGGACAAAAACAGCTATGAACATAGAAGATATCGAATGCATTAATACCTCTTTCCCTAATTTTATTGAGCTTTTAAGCTCTATTGGAAATGTTGAACATGGAGATTAAACTCGCAAAAAGCTATGGCTTTTGTTTTGGTGTCAAACGGGCTATTAAGATTGCTGAGAGTGCAACAAACGCTGTGACAATCGGGCCTTTAATTCATAATAACGCTGAAATTAACCGCTTAAAAGAAAATTTCAATGTGACGACATTGCACGATATCCATGAAGCAAAGGGTGCTCCTAAGGCGATTATCAGGACGCATGGTATTCCTAAAAAAGATTTAGAACAACTTCGCGCCGATAAGGCTGAGGTTATTGATGCAACATGTCCTTATGTGACAAAACCACAAGAGATTTGTGAAAAAATGAGCCGTGATGGCTATGAAATTGTCATCTTTGGCGATGCAAATCACCCTGAAGTCAAAGGCGTTGCGAGTTATGCCATTCATGGTGCAATAGTCGTTCAAAGTGTGGCTGAACTTGAAAAAGCACAGCTTAAAGGACAAAAAATAGCAGTTGTTTCTCAAACCACACGTAAAATCAATGAATTTTTAGAAATCACCCATTATTTAGAGTCACGTTACAAGGAAGTTCGAGTATTCAACACTATTTGTAATGCGACGTTTGAAAACCAAGATGCGGCAAAAGCTTTGGCAAAAGAAGCAGACGTGGTCATTGTGATTGGAGGAAAAAACTCATCCAATACAAAACAGTTGCACAGTATTTGCAAAGAGTATTGTGAGGATAGTTTTTTAGTGGAAGATGAGAATGATTTAGACCCAATATGGTTTAAAAATAAACATTTATGTGGGGTCACAGCAGGTGCTTCAACGCCTGATTGGATTATTGAAAAAATAATTGGAAAAATAAGCGAAATTAAAGTATAATAGACGACTTTTACGTGTTTACATGTAATTTAAACAGTTAAAAAATCAATTTAAAAAGGGTAGCATATGGTAAATGAGGCGAACAAATCCGTTCATACTGAGGCCGCAGACGAGCATGAGGAGATGGATTTTGCGGCGATGTTAGAAGAGTCTTTTAAGGATTCTGAGAGAGATACACTCATCAATGGTGTTGTCGTAGCGATCAAGGAAGATGTCATTTTAGTGGACGTGGGCAAGAAGTCGGAGGGACGCTTGAATGCTTCTGAAGTGACAGATGAAAATGGCAACATTACATGTAAAATTGGAGATGTTATCCCTGTGGTTATTACAGGTTTCAGAAATGAAAGACCAGCGGTTTCGCACAAAAAGGCCCTTCGTAAAAATCATATTAAAGCATTTATCGCAGATTTTAAAGAAGAAGATGATATCTCTGTTGATATTAAAATCACTGGCAAAAACAAGGGTGGATTTATTGCTGAGAATAAAGAAGGCATTGAATTTTTCCTTCCACGTTCACAAGCTGCAGTAAAAGATCTCAATACGCTTGTTGGCAAAACACTTAAAGTTAAAATCATTAAAATTGACAATGAAACAGAATCTATCATTGTTTCACGCAAAAAATTCTTAGACGATGACCGTAAAAAACGTAAAGAAATTGTTCAAGAACTTATCGACCGTGACGAAGTGGTTGAAGGTACAATTAAAAAAATCACAACCTATGGTATGTTTGTTGATGTGGGTGGAATTGATGGTTTGGTTCACTACTCTGAAATTAGTTACAAAGGTCCAGTAAACCCTGGCACCATCTATAAAGAGGGTGAAACCATCCAAGTTAAAGCGATTAAATATGATAAAGACAAGCGTCATTTATCACTCTCTATCAAAGCAGCGATGCCAGATCCTTGGGATGAAATCAAAGATGAGTTAGAAGTCGGTGATTCTATTCAGGTGACTATTAGCAATATCGAACCATACGGAGCGTTTGTTGATTTGGGTAATGACATTGAAGGCTTCTTGCATATCTCTGAAATTTCATGGGATAAAAACATTAAACACCCACGCGATTATATCGAAGAGGGGCAAGTAGCGGATGTTGAAGTCATCGAAATTGATGCTAAAGAGAGACGTCTACGCGTATCTTTGAAAAATGTTCTTCCAAAACCATTTGATGATTTTATGAAAAAATTCAAAGTGGGTGATGTTGTCAAAGGAAATGTAACAACAATTACAGCATTTGGCGCATTTGTTAAAATTGGTGGAATCGAAGGACTTTTACACAATGAAGATGCATCATGGGATCGCAATAACAAATGTAAAGAACTCTTTAACGTTGGTGATGAAGTAGAAGTTAAAATTGTCAAAATTGATGAAGAGAGTGAAAAAGTCTCTTTAAGTAAAAAAGAGCTTGAAGATAGCCCAATCCAAAAATATGCTAAATCACATGAAAATGGCGATATTGTCCATGGTAAAATTAGAGATATCAAAGAATTTGGTATTTTCGTTGAACTTGAAGACAATGTTGATGCGTTGATTCGTAAAGAAGATTTAGGTCAAGTGAATGAAGCAGATCTTAAAATTGGTGATGAAATTGAAGCGGCAATCACCTTTATTGATGATAAGAAAAATCGTATCCGTCTCTCTGTTAGACGTCTTTCAAAACTGAAAGAGAGAGAAGCGTTAAAAGAGATCAATAAAGAAGAAAAAATGACGCTTGGAGATATCCTTAAAGATCAATTGAAGTAAGCGATGCAAAAAAAGATTCTTGGCACACTGTTTGTCTTTTTGTTTCTAGGTTTAGGTCTGTTACTGTACAAGCTTTTAAACCAAAACATTGAGATTCAAATGGATGTTGCCAAGAATCAATCCCCCCTTCCCCAAGAGGTAAAAATCGAATCATCAGATCGTGTTTGGGTAAAAGAGTTAGCACAAAAAGATGCACGGGAATTTATCTTTCCTGTGAATGAGCTTTTTATGCAAATTGATCTTCATGGCATGACGGGCGAAAAGGTTAAGTCATACAGACTTGTCATCGATAGAATAGACCGCTATTCACTGTTTTGTGTTGTTCAAACACTCACTTCTTTCAATCTTCCCTATATGGTCGTAAAAGAAGATAAAGCACCTTTTATTTATGTGCAAGAAAAGAGTGAAAAAGGTTTGGACAAAGTGGTAGCAGAGCTTGAAAAATACGATATTAAATCAAAAATTGTTGAGGTTTGGTTATGAAACAAAAGAAAATTATTGTATGTGATGCGATTCATGAAAAAGGTTTTGAAATTTTACGTTCAGAAGAAGGTATCGAAGTTATTGATGCGGTAGCCCTTTCTAAAGATAAGCTTTTAACAATTTTAGGCGATGCTGATGTCGCAATCACGCGTAGTTCAACAGACGTTGATGAGAAGTTTTTAAACGCAGCAACCAACCTTAAAGCGATTGTCCGTGCGGGTGTTGGTGTCGATAACGTTGATCAAGAAGGATGCTCTCGCAGAGGAATTATTGCGATGAACGTTCCAACAGCGAACACAATTGCTGCTGTTGAACTCACAATGGCACATCTTCTTGGAACGGCTCGAAGTTTTACCAATGCAAATAACCATCTTAAACTTGATCGTGTTTGGAATCGTGAAAAATGGTATGGCGTTGAGCTGTGCGATAAACGCTTGGGAGTGATCGGATTTGGTAACATTGGAAGTCGTGTAGCGATTCGTGCGAAGGCATTTGGTATGGAAGTTATTGCATATGATCCCTACATCCCATCTTCTAAAGTAACCGATTTAGGTATGACGTATACTGAAAATTTTGATGATATTTTAGCATGTGATTTTATTACAATTCATACACCAAAAAATAAAGAAACAACCAATATGATTTCATATGATGAAATCGCTAAAATGAAAGATGGCGTGCGAATTGTGAATTGTGCACGTGGTGGACTCTACAATGAAGAAGCACTTTATGAAGGCATTAAAAGCGGTAAGATTGCTTTTGCGGGCATTGATGTTTTTTCAAAAGAGCCAGCGACAAATCATCCTTTATTAGACCTAGAAAATGTGTGTGTTACAGCGCATTTAGGTGCTAATACGCTAGAATCACAAGAAAAAATTGCCATTCAAGCGGCTGAAAATGCAATCAGTGCGGCACGAGGTGTGAGCTATCCTCATGCGCTCAATCTTCCAATCAAAGCAGAAGATTTACCAGCTTCGGTAGAACCTTATTTAGAACTTGTTCAAAAAATGGGCTTTTTGGCAGCACAGCTTAATCGTTCGGCAATTAAGTCAATCCGTATTGAGGCAGAGGGTGAAATCAGTGACTACGCTAAATCGCTTCTGACCTTTGGTATTGTTGGTGCGCTTAAAGATGTGAGTGAAGATAAAGTCAATTATGTCAATGCTGCTTTTGTTGCGAATGAAAAAGGCATTGAGACTAAGTTTGAAGCAAATAGCGCTAGTAGCGGCTATAAAAACAAAATCACTTTAACGTTAACCACAGAGAAAAATGTTGTGAGTATCAGCGGTACGGTATTTGGTGATGATGAACAGCGTATCGTTGGCATCAATGGCTTTAAGTTTGACTTCAAACCAAAAGGTAAAATGATTATCTTTAAAAACAATGACGTACCAGGCGTTATCGCCAATATCACCTCTATCTTAGCTGATGCTAACATTAACATCGCTGACTTTAGATTAGGTCGTGGTGCGCACCAGTTTGCGATGGCTGTTATCTTAGTCGATGGTAATATTGATAAAGAAATTATGGCAAAACTCAATAAACTCGAAACATGCGTTTGGGTTGAATACGCCGTTTTATAATCTTTCATTTAGCAGAAGAGTCTCATCTCTTCTGCTTTTCTCCTCTTCTTTAGCATTTCCACAGCTTACTCTCAGAGTAAAAATAATTAACTTTTAATGATCTTTTTAGGCTTATGCCTCTCTTTAAAGAACGTGTTTAAATTTATTTAGGTAAAATTTTATTATCTTTTTCTAAAAAACAATCCTTAGTTTTTTTCAGTAAATAAACTGATATTATAAAGATGATACTATAACTTTATCTAAAAAAGAGTGGAGGAGTTTGAATGCGCCTATACATAGGAGTACTTCTCATGTTGAATGTGCTCATCGCAAATGATGCCATTACGCTAGAGAAAGCCATTCAAAAAGTAAAACAGCACAACATCGAATTAAGTATTGCACGCTTTGATGAACATATCAAAGCGTATGAGCATAAAATAGCGCAAGGGAATGCTTATGGAAGTTTAGACCTAAGCCAAACCGCACTTCGCTCCAATGATTCCCTCAGTGTTTTTGGCTTTAAACTTCAATCTCGTGAAGCACGATTTGCTGATTTTGGTTTCAAGCAATTTGATGGCGTCAACGATGCTATTGCACCAACAGATTTGAATTATCCGCAGGATCGTAACCATTTTCAAACGACTTTGGCATATACGTTGCCTTTATACAGTGGTGGCAAAATCGAGCACTACACACAGATTACAAAAGCTTTGGAAGCTTTAAGTGCATTAGAAAAAGAAGAACTTTTAGCTCAGAAAATCTTTGAACTCAAAAAGAGCTTTTACGCTATCTCTTTATTGGATGTTTATCTGAAACATCTAAAAACCATGGCACACAATACGGCAAGCCTTGAAAAAACAACACACGCTATGTTTGAAGAGGGCTATGTGAAACATGTCGATGTTTTGGAAGTCCAAGCCCGTCTGAGTGATGTAGAGCGGCAAATCACACAAGCGCAAGCCAATCAGACCTTACTGTACCATTTCGTCTCGTTTTTGATCAACGAACCTATCACTTCGATAGAGGGTTCCTACGAAGATGCGATGACAATGATAGATGTAAAAGAGAATGATACACAAACGATAGAAATTCAAAAAGCCCAAAAAGGTGTGGAAATTTCTCAGATGAATATGGCTTTGCATGAGAGTCATTTTTTGCCTCATATTGATGCTTTCGCACAGTATGGCAGTGGAAGTGATATATTTATGAAGGATTTTTCTAAAAATGATGCGTACACGGTGGGTGTTCAATTGCGTTGGAACCTTTTTAAAGGGGGAAGTGATACATACAATTTAGAAAAAGCACGCGTGGAAAATCTCAAAGCGCAACAACAGCTTCTCTTGGCTCAAAAAAGTGTGGATTTACATGTAAAGCAGATGCAAACTCAGATTCATAACTATAATGCCCACATACAGAGCTTGAAAAAAGAGGTGGACTTAGCCCATCGTATTTATGAAAATTACGCAGGAAGGTATGCTCAAAAGTTAGTCTCCATCAATGATGTGATGATGAAGCAATCCGCTGAGCTTGCAAAGATTTTGAGCCTCAAAGAGGTACAAAATGCACGCAATGAAACCATCTTTGCATTGGAAAAATTAATCCACAAGGAAACAAAGTGAAATCTTTACATGTAAACGGTTTAATTTGGGCATTTGCATGCGTCAGTATGCTCCATGCATCGACCATTACGTTAAGTGGTGTTGTCATCTCTGATAATCAAAAAAATATCACCAGTCGACATATGGGATTTGTTAAAGAGGTTTATGTGGAAGAGGGTAGTGTGGTTAAAAAAGGAGATTTGCTTTACGAAATCGATGCAAAAGAGGTCGATACCGCTAAAGTTCAAGTGGAACTAAATATCGCACAAGCACAGCTCAATGCCCAGATGTATGAAAGCCAATACAACAATGCTTTACTCAACTTCGAGCGTCATCAAAGGCTGTATGCCAAAGATATGGTTTCTAAATTTGAGCTTGAAAATTTAGAACTCTCAGCAAGTAACCTTAAGGCAATGATGACAATAGCCCAAAAACAAGTTGCACAAGCAAAACAAAAACTTCAAGAGGTCAATAACCAATACCAATACCTTAAAGTGCGTGCCCCAAATGATGGCGTTATTATTTCCAAAAACGTCAAAACTGGGGAGATGGCACTTCCAGGCGCTTTGGCCTTAGTCCTCTCCGATTTGAGTCGTCTGATGGTGGTTGCAGATGTCTCCCAAAGTCATCTTTCTTCTCTAAAAAAAGGCGACAAGGTCGAAATTGTGATGGATTCTATTGGGTATAAGACACAAGGTGTGGTTGATTCGATTGTTCCGCAAATTAGCTCTATGGCACATACTTTTAAAATTAAGATAGCGTTTCAAGCAAGCCCTCAGGTTTACCCTGGGATGTATGTCATCCTTCATTTTAATGGATTAGTCCCATGAGTTATCGTTATAAAGAGCGCTATCTTGCAGGGTATCTAGCACGCATCTTTTTACACAATCCTCTTACGAGCATTCTAGGTGTGAGTTTAATCGCTCTTGGACTTATTGCTCTTTTGATGATGCCACGAGAAGAAGACCCTCAAATCTCTATTAGTGGGGGAACGGTCATCGTTGGGCTTAATGGAGCGAGTGCGGAAGAGGTTGAGCGGGTAATTGTACGGCCTTTGGAGCGACGCATCAAAGAGATAAAAGGGGTCGAATACATCTACGGAATTGCGAGTGATAATGTAGGCGTGGTCAATGTGATGTATTATATTGGTGAAAACCGAGAAGAGTCTAACCTCAAGTTGTATGACAAAGTGATGCAAAATATCGACCAACTGCCTAAAGGGACGACCATCCCTTTGGTTCGACCATTTGACATTGATATTGACATTCCCATTCTTTCGATTGCTTTTTATGCCAAAGAAGGTTTACATGTAAATAGCGTTGCGCTCTACAAAGAGGTTGAAGCTATTCGCAATGGATTTGGGAAAGTGCCCAATATCGCAAAGATGGAGCTCAAAGGGGAGCTTAAAGAACAGTTTAATGTTGAAGTGGATTTGGGTAAACTTGCCGCATATCGCCTCTCATTAGCTCAGATTTCAGAAGCCCTCAAAGCGCTCAATGCTAGCTCATCTGATAGTAAAAATCGCACGCATGATGGAAAATTGGTTGTCTTTGGTATCCGCAATGCGATTGAAAGCGTGGAAGATTTGCAAAACCTTATCGTTGCGCATCAAGGAGGCTCGGCGATTTATTTGAGAGACGTTGCGCATGTCAGCCAAGGACATGAGGTACAAAACCTAAAACGTGCTTTTATTACACAACGCAGTGGAGATGGATTTACACCTTTACAAGAACAAGTGACGTTAAGCATCTCAAAGCTCAAAGGCTCCAATGCGGTTGAAATTGCGGAAGATATCTTAGCGCGTTTAAGCCTTCAAAAAGAGTCTTTAGAAAAGGCGGGTATTGGATATTCAGTCACACGTAATTATGGTGAACGTGCCAATGAAGCGGTCAATGAACTTGTCTTTCATCTTTTTATTTCTATAGTGATTATCGCACTTTTACTGATTTTTATTCTTGGTTGGAAAGAAGGCTTCATCGTGACGTTAACCGTTCCTGCCATTTTAGCTATTACGATTTTTATCGCGTACATGAGTGACCAAACCATCAACCGCATCACATTGTTTGCTTTTTTACTCAGCCTTGGGCTTTTAGTTGATGATGTTATTGTAGTGATTGAAAATATTCATCGTCATTTGCACGATGAACGCTCAAGTGATAAACCGCTTGATGAAATTCTCATCGAAGCAACCGATGAAATAGGTGCACCCACCAATCTTGCGACGATTGCGATTATTTTGACGATGGTGCCGATGGCATTTGTAGGGCAAATGATGGGTGAATTTATGAAACCAATTCCGCTCAATGTCCCTGTTGCAATGTTGGCATCGCTTCTCATTGCCTATATTTTTACACCTTTTTTAGCGCGTAAGTTTTTGAAAAAGCCTACGAAATCTAAAGGAGATACGCATGCAACGGTTTGAGCATTTTATCGAAGGTATTTTACAAAAACCTTCTAAAAAACGTTGGGTGCTGTGGATAACATTAGCTGCTTTTTTAGCCTCCATCGCGATGTTTCCAAGCAAGATTGTTTTGGCAAAAATGTTGCCAGGAAAAAGTACCAATACGTTTTCCATCTACGTTGATTTACCCAATGGAAGTTCTTACTATGAGAATCAAAAAGTCAATCATTGTGTGGTGAGCCTTCTTCAAAAAGAGAGAGAAATTCAAGACATCGAAGTGTTTAGTGGGATGGGTTCTCCTTTGGATTATGCAGGATTGGTCAAAGGTTCTGGATTTAAGATGGGGGAACATTTGAGTGAAATTGTTGTCAATTTAAGCGATGCGCACAACCGTGATGAACGATCTTATACGATGGTGCATCGCTTGCGCCCGTTGATTCAGAAACGTTGTGAGCCTTTGGTGAAAGGAACAAGTATCAAGATGGTTGAACAACCCGCCGGTCCCCCGACACTCTCCGCTCTTGTGGTTGAACTTTATGGGGAAAATGATACCACTCTTCGCTTTTTAGCGGAACACATTAAAACAGTATTAGCACAGACAAAAGACTTGGTGGATGTGGATATTTTAAATGACGATATCTATGAGCGATTTGAATTGGTGGTCGATAAAGAAAAAGCAATGCGCTCTTTTGTATCACTTGAAGCCTTGCATTCGCTTATCTATCTCTCCTTCGAAGGGATGGCGGTTGCGCATAAAAACAGCAAGACTTCACCTTCTCAAATTCCTATCTTTGTAGTCTTAAGTGATGGGTCGAAAATGCTCAAAAGCTTTTCATCGCAAGAGCTTGAAGCTAAATTGGCATCGGTGAGTATTCCTAATGCTCACAATATGCTCATCCCGCTCAATGAATTAGTGCGTGTTCAAAAGATGGCATCCACACCAACGGTGATGTCTAAAAACTTACAAAAGATGGTCACCATCGTTGCCGAAGCTGATTTGGTCTCTCAAGTCTATCCTTTACTTGAAGCACGCACTCGCCTCAAAGAGGTTTTGAAAGAGCGTTTTGATGTTCACGGTGCGCAGTTATTTGATTTGACCTTGCGTGATAAAGCCAGTGGCGAAGTTTTTGAAGTGAAGTGGGATGGCGAGATGAAAGTGACGATGGACACTTTTCGTGACCTTGGCGGTGCGTTTATTGCTGCATTAGTGCTTATTTTTTTGTTGATGGTGGTGTACTATAAAAGTTTTGCGATAGCGGGTATTATTTTACTGGGTAGTTTTCTCTCCATCATCGGGGTGATTGTAGGGCACTTTGTGATGGATATCTTTACTCAAGGGACATTTTTTCTTACAGCAACCTCTTTGATAGGGTTTATCTCTTTGATGGGGATTAGTTCTCGAAATTCACTCTTATTGATTGATTTTAGTATGACGCTGATGCATCAAGGCGTGGGGAAAAAACAAGCCATTGCCCAAGCGGCTTCTACACGTGCAAAGCCTATCTTTTTAACCGCAGCAGCGATTATCTTAGCGAGTACTCTTTTGGCTTCAGATCCTATTTTTGGGGGATTGGGTGTGGCTCTTATCTTTGGAACGATTGCAGCGGTAATCGTCTCTTTGATTGTTGTGCCTGTTTTGATGGATAACACAGATGCTGTTCACTAATTTTTACATGTAAAAAGGATTTTTATCTTCTTACATGTAAAAATCTTCGCGTCATCACGTAAAACTTCATCATACGATAGGTGAAGTAACGTTTATTAACCATATACGTTCTCCGACATTTTTCATCTTTTAAACACTCAAATACCTCTTCTAACGCCCGTTTTTCACACACAGAGAGATTGGTCATACCGCTTCCTTTTGCCCGTCATTTATCTTGCGTACCAGTCTTACTATATCTTCATCTTTCAATTTACCTAACATATTAAAAACAACAGGAATAGCCATAGGTGCGCTGTTTCCTAATCTCCATTCTTGGTAAGTTCGCATGGAAATGCCAAATTCGTCTGCCATCTTTTTTTGAGAAATCTTTTTCCCTAAGTGTTCGGCTTCAATGGCGTTATGCAAAAGATTGATGATGTCGTTTGTTTTCATCGTGATATTGTAGTTAAAACTGTATTAAATATAAATTAAATAGTATAAAAAATACATATAAAATTATAAATTAAACAATTAAAAAGATATTATATCTATATTAATGAATTTATTAATCAATTAAATTGTTATATTATACAATATAATGTATAAAAATATTTTTCTAATCTTTTTTTCGATATAATGGCGAAAACTTACATTTAGGAGAAACAATGGCCTCTATTTCAATGGGCGATTTAAAAAAAGGGTTAAAAATCGAAATGAACGGTATTCCGTACAAAATCGTTGAGTACCAACACGTCAAACCAGGAAAGGGTGCTGCGTTTGTACGTTGCAAAGTCAAATCCTTTGTAGATGGAAGAGTGATTGAAAAGACATTTCATGCAGGCGATAAATGTGAAACACCAAATCTTGAAGATAAAGTGATGCAATTTTTGTACGATGATGGTGAATTTTTACAATTTATGGACAGTGCCACGTATGAGCAAATCGCATTAACCCATGACCAAGTTGGCGAAGCGGCAGATTGGATTATTGATGGAATGAATGTCGATATGTTGTACCACAATGGTAAACCTATCAGTGTTGATGCGCCACAATTTGTTGAGCTCAAAATCGTTGAAACACCACCAAACTTCAAAGGCGACACACAAGGTGGCAAAAAACCAGCAACACTAGAGAGTGGCGCTGTAGTACAAGTGCCTTTCCATGTTGTTGAAGGTGATATTGTTAAAGTTGACACGGTTCGTGGTGAGTACTTAGAAAAAGTAAAATAATCTTCTTACTAAGAGCTTTTTAGCAAAGTCTGAAAAGCTCTTGACTTCTCTTACAAAGGAATTTTCCATGCCAAGCGTTATTGTCCCTTTAGCCGTAGGTTTTGAAGAAATTGAAGCTGTTACTGTGGTTGATATTTTGCGCCGTGCGGGTGTCACGGTTGTGTTAGCGGCATTGGAAGACTTACATGTAAAAGGAGCGCATGGCATTGAGATAAAAGCCGATAAGCACTTTTGTGAGGTAGAACCAGATAGCTTTGATATGGTTGTTCTTCCAGGAGGCATGCCAGGAGCTGTGCATCTAGCAGAGTGTAAGCC
>CAYTVI010000001.1:33818-70902 GCA_964441765.1 uncultured Sulfurospirillum sp. | reverse complement strand
TGGTTGTTCTTCCAGGAGGCATGCCAGGAGCTGTGCATCTAGCAGAGTGTAAGCCTCTTCAAACACTTTTAAAAGATTTTGATGTAAAGGGCAAAGCCATAGCTGCGATTTGTGCGGCTCCTTTAGCGCTTAAAAGTGCAGGCGTTCTTAAAAACAGTTATACATGTTACCCTTCATTTGAGATTAAAATCAACCATGCAGGATATCTTTGTGAGCCAAAAGTTGTGTGCGATGCAAATATCACGACCTCTCAAGGACCAAGTACTTCCATGCTTTTTGCACTCTCTTTAGTCGAACAGCTCTGTTCAAAAGAGATGATGCTTAAACTTCAAAAAGAGCTTTTACTGGAGCCATAATTAACATTTTTCTTGATGTGTATCATTTTTTTTCTTCTCCAAATAGTATAAAATTGCATCCTCGCATTTTTTAAAATACGTATTAAAGAACGTTATAGCTTGTTGCAAGGCGATTTCGTGGGGGAAGAATGGACAATTTTCAATCGCTTTTACGCAATTATGATTTTCAAAGTGAAGATATTGCACGACTTAAAAGTATTCACTCTTTAGCGGAAGACTCTTTAGAAGCATTTTTAACGCTTTTTTACAGCCGTATTTTTAGCTTTCGTCACGCCAATCAGTTTTTATCTCATAAAAATATTATTGAGATGCACCG
This sequence comes from uncultured Sulfurospirillum sp., assembly GCA_964441765.1. GTDB lineage: Bacteria > Campylobacterota > Campylobacteria > Campylobacterales > Sulfurospirillaceae > Sulfurospirillum. Next base: position 70,230 of record CAYTVI010000001.1, on the reverse strand, counting down.
TCAAAAAATTAAAATTTGGTTTTTAGAACTTTTTGGAGGCGTTTATGACGATGAGTATTTTGAAAAGCTTCGAAAAATCAGTCAAACACACGTACGTATCGCGCTTCCAAATCATTATGTCAATACCGCTTTACACATTGTTCGCTCATTTATGCGGGATTTGTTGATACAAAACCATCGTTTGGAGTGCTTGGAGAGTGTCGATAAAATCATCGATATCAACATTGATGTTTTAAGTGGATTTTATACAACGGTTGAACAAACCGATATGCTTCAAACCGTACAAATTATCCACCGCTCCTTACAGTATGGCTGGCAAGGTGTTGTGCCTTACGTTCAGCCTATTTTTAACACGCAAACAGGTATGGTTGAAAAGTATGAGTGTTTGATGCGTTTAAAAGAGGAAGATGATATCTATACCCCACATAAGTTTTTAGAGATTGCTCGAAAAACGGGGCATTACTGTGAACTTAGTCGCGCGATGATTGATAAAACATTGCACTATTTTAGTACGCGTGAAGAGTCTTTTTGTATCAATCTTAGTTTTGACGATATGAAGTCACAGCGTACTAAACTCTTTTTAGAAGAAAAACTCTCTACATTTTCAAACCCCAGTCGAATTACCTTTGAAATAGTCGAATCCCAAGCGTTTGACAATATGACACTTCTTTCAGAATTTATTGAATTTATTCGCTCGTATGGGTGTTTGATTGCGATTGATGATTTTGGTTCAGGATACTCAAATTTCAATCAAATTCTCTCCTTATCCCCTGATATTTTAAAGATAGATGGTTCCCTCATCAAAGACATCGATAGCAACGCAAAACACCAAACTATCGTTGAAAATATTCAATCACTCGCTCACAAACTGGGTATTTTAACCGTTGCGGAATTTGTACATTCTGAGGCGATTATGGAGCGTATTCAGGAGATAGGCATTGATTATGCACAAGGATTTTATTTAGGAATGCCTCGCGAAATGGAGACATACAAAAGCTAAAGTCAATTTTTTGGAAAAGGTTTAATTTGTTTCGCTATAATCCCGCATCTTTTTGATGGGGGATATACAATGACATTATCGACAATTAAGGGAAAACTAACACTCATACTTGCTGTTTTGGTTTTAAGCTTTTCACTTTTAGGTTATGAGATGATTAAAACAGCCAATGATGGTAAGATGGCAGCGGTGAGACTTTCTCTCTTAGGAAAAATTGAAGCAAGTGTAGCAAGTTCTATGATGGAGTTACGAGGGTTTCAACTTTTAGGTAACGCACAGATGCTGAAAAGCTTTGAAGAAAACTATGCGAACAGTCAAAAAAACATAGATGCGTTAAGACCGATATTGCTTTCTCCTAAGAATCAAACAAAACTTGTACAACTTAAAAATGATTTACAGGCGTGGTATCAGCTCAATATTCCAAGAATTGAACTATTGAAAAAATACGGGTTAAAAGCCAATACAGACTCTTTTATGCATGAACATAAGGCCGAGTATGAAACGCTTTCTTCTCTAACAAAACAATCCGCTCAAGCTTTTGAAAAAATTATTTTAGAGGTAAATGAATTAGCCCAGAGTGTTGCCAAAAGCAATTTTGAACGATTGGAAAATGATAAGTTGATGGGACAAGTGACTTTAGCAATTGTGTCATTATTTGTTTTGATTTTATGTTTTAGTATGATGAAATCTATTCAAAATTCGCTCACAAAAGCCAAAGAAGGCATCGATACGATTCGTACACAAAAAGCATTACATGTAAAAGTTGAGACAGGCACAAAAGATGAGCTCAATGACATTGCGCAGATGCAAAATATACTTTTAGCCGAAATAAATCACGCAATCATTGGTGCGAAAAACAATGCTTCAGAAAATGCTTCTGTTGCCGAAGAACTCTCAAGTACTAGCTTACAAATTGGAAAACGTGCCGAAGAAGAAGCAAGCGTTGTTGCTCAAACCACACATGAAGCCAAAATGGTTGCCAATGAAATTCAAGAAGCAAGTAACCAAGCCAAAGAGGTTAAAGCGATGACCCTCAAAGCGCAAGAGAGCCTCTCTTTAGCGCAAACGCTCTTAACGGAGACCATTTCGCAACTGAATGAAACTGCCCAAACAGAAGCACATATGAACGAACGCCTAAATCATTTAACAACAGAAGCCACACAGGTGAAATCTGTTTTGGAAGTCATTGGAGATATTGCCGACCAGACCAATCTTTTAGCACTTAACGCTGCCATAGAAGCCGCTCGTGCGGGTGAGCATGGACGTGGCTTTGCCGTTGTTGCCGATGAAGTACGAAAACTAGCCGAGAGAACGCAAAAAAGCTTACTAGAAACCAACGCAACGGTCAACGTGATTGTGCAATCTATTAGTGATATTAGCGGTGAGATGAATATTAATGCCAAGCGCATTAGCGAGCTTTCAACATTCTCCACTCAAGTGACTGACCAAACACAAGAAGCGGTGAGTATGCTTGGACAAAGTGTGGGTGCGACAGAAGAGGTTGTACGAAAAGCAGACCAAAATGTTAAATTGATTCAAGAATCTGTTGTCGATAAAATTTCAAGTATTAACGCACTTTCAAGCTCAAACGCTAGAAGTGTGGAAGAGATAGCTTCAGCTTCAGAGCATTTAGCCCGTTTAGCAAGCAATCTAAGCAACACTCTTTCTCAGTTTAAAACCGCATAAAAAGAGTTACATGTAAAGAGTGGTTTTCCACTCTTTACTTTTCCTCAAAATGAAGTTTTAATCCTTCGCTAGTCATGACAAAACCGCTAATGACTATTTTACCTTCATGCACCATTTTGTGATGTTTGGAACACAGTGGGATAAGGTTAAAGCGATGGTTTTGGTGAAAATGCTCAATAGTGCCATGCTCATTCGCACTCTCTTGTGCTTTGATGTGATGCACTTCTTCGACGTATTCGTCACATAAGGCACATTTGGCGAGATAGAGGTTTTTATTGTACTTGCTTCGTTTTTTTTGCTTTAAAAGCTCCATTTCACCGAGTTCTCCTGCAAGATGTGCCCTGATATCGTAAGCGGTTTTGATAAACGCTTTATCCATATGCAGCGATTTTGCAAACTCCAGACCATAGAGGGAGCTTCCGCTTCCAAGTTCTAATTTTCGGTTATAAAGGAGCTTATCGTTTTGCTCATCATAACTCACACCCAAATGCAAAGGGATAACCTTTTTAAGCTCTTTGATGAGACTTAGGTGTCCTAGCTGATGTAAGTGGGTCGCAAAAACAAAGAAAGAACCCAGTGTATCCATCTTTTTTATCGCACTAGCAACAATGGCTAAAGCCGATTCGGTTTCCGTTCCATGGCTGATTTCATCGCCCAAAACCAAGGAGAAAGGCGTGGCACGGTTGAAAATATTTTTAAGCTCTAGCATCTCAACAGTAAATGTTGAAAGCCCTTTATAAAGATTGTCATGACTCATAATACGGGTAAAGAGCTTATCAAAAAGGCTAAAGCGCAGGCTCGCACACGGGACAAAAAAGCCTGATTGTGCCATGATGACCGCCATACCAAGGCTTTTCATCAACGAAGATTTACCGCTGGAGTTGATGCCATAGAGCAAGATACCTTGCACCTCTTTAACCTCGGTGGCTTCAAGCGTGATGTGGTCGTGCGTAATCTTTGCATTTAGCGTACCCAAAAAGAGGTCATTGGGAATATAGATGCCATTTTCTTCACGTGACTCGATGAGCGGATGACGAAGACCGATGGCTTCTACAAAACGCTCCTCTCTTGGGCAAAGCTCAGGGCGTACGTAGTTGTAAAGGGAAGCACATTTGGCGTTACTCAGTGCCACATCGAGTGTGCCTACAAAGGAGATTAAATGCTCTAAGGTTAGCGCATAGTGTGTTTCGATTTTTTCTAGCATCTCATCGTAGCGCTCTTTTACAAGAGCTATCATTTGCATATTGCTGAGGCTAATTTCTTGGGAAATCTCTTCAATCAAAGAAGCCGATATCTTCACGCTATTTTTGAGATGTCTAAAAGTAAAATCTTTGAAAAAGTAGTGTTTTTCACCGATGGTAATGAAACTTTGTAAGAGCTTTTCTTCAATCAACGCAAAACGGTTTTTACTAAGAGAGATATAATGACCCTCGCTCTCTAACCACTCGATACTAATTGTAGAGCGATTGTTCTCTTCAAAAAAACTCTCTATGGTTTTAGCAATCTGCTCGAGTGCACTAAAACGCTCTTTTTTAGCCTGTTCGATTTTATCAATCTGTGGATAGACGCCTTTGACAAAGAGGTTTTCACTGATTTGGTCTTTGCGAAATTTAGCGCAATTGTCTAAAATAAAGGTGTTTTGCAACATTAAAAAGAGGGCTTCGCTTTCATCAAAAAGCTCTTTAGGTGTTGGAATTTTTTTAAACTGAGCTTCTTTTAAAATACCCAATATCGCCTCAAGGGAAGTGCTTAGATAATCAAGCTCCAAAGGATGCAACTTTTTCAAAGCAATTCGTCTTAAAATACGCTCCAAATCGTACACTTGTTTTAAGGCTATTTCAAATTTTTTATACTCTTTCATGAGCTGTGCACTTAAATCAAAACGCTCATTGAGGGTTTTTATATCGCAGATGGGGTTGAGTAAGCGCTCTTTTAGCAAGCGTTTTCCAATCGCTGTTGAGGTCTGGTCGATGAGGCTAAGAAGTGTCATTTCGTTTGGATTGCGGGAGATGATGTCAAGCTGTTCAAGGGCGTTGTTGCCAAGGTAAAGGTAACGACTGTTGCCAACCAGTATAGGACGGCTCATTTTCTCGATAATATTCGCATCGTGTTCGATGATAAAATCACACAAAATCGCTAACGATTCACTGGCATACGGGTAACGCTCGATGTCTAAATATTCGATGGGAGAAAGAAGTGAGCGAATAGCGTAAATGCGTGCAAAAAGTTCATTTTGGTAGGTAATTTTGAGGCGTGTTTTATTGAGGCTGTGCGAAAGACTTTGGTTAATTTCAAGGTAGTTTTGCACCCACTCTTTATCGATGGATTCAGAGTTAAAGGTCAAAACAACTTCACTGGTTTTATAAGTTTGTAAGAGGTTGAAAATCTCATCCAACGCATAGGTTTTATCTTCTCTGGTTCCATGCACCTCATTGATGATGGTCTTGCCTGTACTCACATCAATGGCACTATAACCGACCGAGTAAATCTGATGGTTGCAGTCAATGAGAAGTGAAACAAGGTAGTTTTCGCTGGATTCCATCACATAATCAAAATTAGTTCCTGGGCTTATGATGTTGGCAATGTAGCGTTTGACATGAGGTGGCTCACCTTTTTGGCGCACTAAAACGATGGTATATTTTTTACTCTGCACCAGTCTTGAAAGGTAACGCTCCAAAGAAACAGCGGGGATGCCAGCTAGCAAAGGATTTTGTAAAGAGTTTTCGATGATGGATTTATTTTTTCGGGTGAGTTGGATGTTTAAAAGTTCACTGACCTCTTTGGCTTTGCCGATTTGATGGGATTCATTGTTGACTTCATAGGTTTCAAAAAACGAGCCGATTTCCATAAAGACGATGGTGTTTTTGCCATATTTTTCTTCAAAAAAGAGTTGTAAATCAAAATAAATCTCGGTTAAGAGCTTCTCTTTGGAGTTAAGCAATTTGGCAATATTTTCGAGCATTGAAACCTTTACATGTAAAGAAAATAGTTCCAATTATACACAATGGAAGCATAAAAAAAGGGCTTGTTTGGTACAATGAAGGTATTAGACTTCTTTCATAACCCATTAAAAAAAGAGTTTGTCCATAGCACATCACTTTTAAAAACTAAAAATATCCCCATAGCTACGGCTATGACTCAATTTTGAGTTTTTAAAATTAACGCACTCTTAACAAACTCTTAGCTCTTTTCAAGGGTTATGAAAGAAGTCTATTATTTTTAAAGGATTTTTATGGAAATTGAAATTTCTACTCCAGCCCTTTTGTTTCCTGCTGTTTCACTTTTGTTATTAGCATATACGAACCGATTTTTGGCAACGGCACAACTGATTAGGCTTTTACACCGTCAAAGTCAAGAACGTGAAAATTGCGATGAATTTTCGCAAATTGAAAACCTAAAGCACCGTTTGGAACTCACCAAATGGATGCAATTTTTTGGGGTACTCTCCATTCTTTTATGCACTCTTTCCATGTTTCAACTCTTTTTAGGTTACCTTGATTTAGGCAAAAAAGTGTTTGGTTTAAGTCTTTTGGTGATGTGTGCGTCACTCTTTATTTCGTTATGGGAAGTGCTCATCTCCACTAAAGCCCTGAATTTAGAGCTTAGCGACATGCACGATAAATGCAAAGTGAGCAAAAAATGAACCAGTATTTACTTGTAGGCGAAGTCAATCGCCTCAAAATCAATCGCTACACGGATAACGGTGTTTATCTGATTTGTAAAGACAATGACGAAGTGCTCCTTCCTAATCAATACGTCACGTATGGGATGAAAGAGGGCGATGAAATCGACGTGTTTGTCTATTTTGACTCGGAAGACCGCATCGTGGCAAGTACGGTTTTTCCTAAAGCGATGTTAGACCAATTTGGCTGTTTTGAAGTGGTCGATGTCACTCCTTTTGGGGCATTTTTGGATTGGGGTTTGCCCAAAGATTTGCTTGTACCCAAAGCGCTTCAGAAGTTCCCTTTTTATGTGGGGATGAAAGTTGTGGTGCGAGTCTGTTTGGACGAAGAGAGCGGGCGAATTGTCGGAAGCCAAAAGTATAACGATGATTTGAGCAAGGATTTAAAAGGACTCAAACTCAAACAAGAAGTAAACCTTTTGGTGCGGGAACGTACACCGCTTGGCTTTAAAGTCATTGTTAATCACCTCTACGATGGTATGATTTTCCACAATGAGATTTTTGAAAGCATCGACGTGGGAGATGAAAAAAAAGGCTTCATCAAAACCTTACGCAAAGATGGCAAACTGGACATCATCTTGCAACCGATTGGCGATAAGAGTGACGAATTTGCGATGCAAAAAGTGCTAGAGCTTCTTAAGCTCACGGGTGGAGTAAGTGACTTGAACTATAAAAGCGAGCCTGAAGAGATTTCTGGGCGTCTAGGACTTAGTCGTAAAGCGTTTAAGCGTGCCCTTACCAAACTCATCGAAGCTAAAAAAATCGAAGCAAATTCTGAGGGTATAAGGCTACTATGAACGTAGCGATTATTGGAGGGGGTGCGTCAGGTCTTGTGTGTGCGATAGAAGCGGCACGAAGAGGACATCAAGTCTGCGTTTTTGAAAAAAATGCAAAACTGGGTCGCAAAATCTTAGCTACGGGAAACGGTAAATGCAATATTTCCAACCTTCACCTAAACCCTTCCCGCTATCATGGAGAATTTCCGCAGTTTGTCACCTCTATTTTGAAACGCTTTGATGCACTTACATGTAAAGCCTATTTTCGATCTCTTGGTCTTGAAATGCGCGAGGGTGAAGAGGGGAGATTGTATCCTATGAGCCATCAAGCCTCTTCGGTTGTAGATATTTTGGTACATGAAGGAAGAAGCCTTGGTGTGCAGTTTTTGTGTGAAAATGAAGTCGAACAGATAGCCCAAAAGGGTGAGCAATTTAGTTTACATGTAAAAGAGGCCCATCGTCTTTTTGATGCGTGCGTCATCGCCTCAGGAAGCCTTGCGTATCCAAATTTGGGAAGTTCTGGTAGTGGCTATGTGTTTGCGAAACGCTTGGGGCATACGGTCATAGAGCCATACCCGACGTTAGTACAACTCTTAAGCGATGAAGCACACTTAAGCCTTGCCAATGGGGTGAAAGTGGAAGCTGGCGTAGAGTTGTTTGTCGGTGGTACAAAGAAGCAGTGGGTGCAAGGAGATGTTTTGTTTACCACTTATGGACTCTCTGGTTCTGCTATTTTAGACATCAGCCGTACAGCCTCACGCGCATGTGTCGAAAATGAACCTGCTTGGGTTGTACTCGATATACTTCCAAAACTTAGCAAAGAAGCCGTGCAATCTTTACTGCAAAAGCGTTTAGCTTACGCCGGGAACAAATCACTCATTTTGTGGCTAGAGGGTATCATTCCTAAAAAATTGGCACTTTTTCTCATTCATGTTAACAAACTAGAACACCTCACCTCTGCTTCACTCTTAAGTCCAAAAGAGCTTAAAAAACTCTCCTTTTCTCTTAAAGCATTGCGCTTACATGTAAAAGGCACAAAGGGTTTTGAAAGTGCTGAAGTGAGTGCAGGAGGTGTGGATGTGAGAGAACTTGATGAAAAAACCTTGATGTCAAAAAAAGTGAAAAATCTTTACTTTTGTGGAGAAGTTTTAGACATCGATGGGGATTGTGGAGGCTTTAATCTCCACTTCGCTTGGGGTTCAGGGTATGTGGTGGGGCAGAGCATCAAAGCATAGTTTTTTTATGAAACGCTCAGATTAAAGTCGTTAAGAAGTAGCTTTACATGTAAAGCTACTTCTTCTTTGGTTTCATAATCATATAAGCAATAAAGGCAAAGAGTAAAACCATCAAAATGGTAAATAACAACGAAAACGTTTTGACCACAACATATGTTACAATGAGGATTGAAAGGAGTGTTGGAACTTCATTGTAGGCTCTGAAAAACTGACCGCTTTTGGTGCACAAATGGTGTTCTAGCTGAACGCGAAAGTATTCGAGTGAAAAAGAGTAAGCTGTTAGTAAGATAACAACGACAAACTTTGCATCAAGCCAGGCACCTGATTGAAATAAAACGGGGTTAAGGGCAAGCATCAAAACACCGCTTAAAAGCGTTGCCCAAAAGGCAGGAAGTCCAATGTATTTGTAAATTTTATACTCTTGAATCTTAACCACTTCGACAAACTCTTTTTTATCTGCATGTTCCACATGATAGACAAAAAGGCGTGGCAAATAAAAAAGCATCGCCATCCACGACATAAACGACATAATATGAAAGGTTAAAATCCAACTGTAATACGCCATAAAAATCCTTAATCAATTTGCGCGATTATAACATGGAAAAGAGGATTTTTTTGGCATTTTTTGAAGAAAGAAGAGACGAATTGTGCTTCGTCTCTTGAATTTGTTGGCATCAACCCCGAATATCAAGGTTGCTACCAATGCCTTGGTCTGCGAGTCCAGAAACGGGCTGCGGTGTACTTTCCATCTGTCCTTGAAGCGCGTCAAGTAGTTTTGCCATCGCTTGCTCTTGGATTTTTGTAGATTGTTTCATCGCATACATCTCAGGACTCATGGGGTTTGTTGCACTGAGTGCGTCCATGGTTCACTCCTTTGAAGAGCTAAAAACTATATCGGCAGATTTTAACAGCACTCCAATTCTGCTTTTTCCATCAACACAATACCTTTTTCAAAATCATACTCTTCAAAAAGTGCGGAGAGATAAAAAACGTGAGAGCAGATGTGATACAAAATATCTTTGGAATCTTTTTTAGCAAACACTTCTTTATAATTTTTAGGGATGAGCGTTTCAAAGCGTTCCCATAGCGCATTGTGTGCTTCGGGATGAAGGGTAAAGAGCTCATAAAGCGCGTCAAGCACTTCGGTGGCATTTTCATAGCAGTCGATATTATGAAAACTGATATAACGGTCACGTACTTCTTCCATGCTAAGACCTTTTTCAAAGGCTTATACATAAACTATTCCCTAAGAAGTCACTTTTTACATGTAAAGCACTCAATGTAGGCTTTACATGTAAAAAAGTGTTAAAAAGCTCTTGCGTAGGCTATCTCAAGTAGCTCTCTTTGGTTGTTTTTTTGTGCGATGTATTGGACAAAATTGGGATTGCGTAAAAGTTCTCGTCCGTATGCCACCAAATCACACGCTTTTTCTTCTAAAAGCTTCTCCCCTTCTTCTTCGGTAGTGATGAGCCCCACAGCGATGGTGTCGATGTTGATAGCTTCTTTGATGGCTTTGGCAAAGTGTGCTTGGTAGAGCGGTTTTAAAGGAGGAAGTAAAGGCTGAATGGCGTGGTTGCCTCCACTAGAGACGTGTACCATGCACACACCAATATTTTTGAGTTGCTCACTTAAAAAGAGGCTATCTTCTAAACTCCAACCACCCTCAACCCACTCATCGGCTGAAAGTCGTACCATCAGAGGTAAGGGCACTTCTTTTAAGATGGCAGTACACACTTTCAGCACAAGTGCGCAACGTTTTTCTAATGTCCCACCATAGCGGTCAGTTCGTTGATTGGTCAGAGGTGATAAAAATTCATTGAGCAAATAACCGTGTGCGGCGTGTAATTCTAAGACGTCATACCCCGCTTTGTGTGCTCGTTTGGCAGCGTGTGTAAAGGCGATAATCATCTCTTCGATTTCCATATTGCATAAACTCACAGGAGTTTTATAACCTCCTGTTTCGCTAAATAAAAGAGGGCTAGGCGCTACGGGAAGGGAGTATTTGCAAACACTTTTACGTCCTGCGTGAGCCAGTTGAACAGCTATCTTCGCACCAAAATTGTGTACGCTCTGTGTGAGTTTTTGATGACCTTCTATTTGCGCATCATCCCATAAACCCAAATCATTATCGCTGATACGCCCACGTGCTTCTACCGCAGTGGCTTCAACAATGATAAGCCCAACACCACCAATGGCACGTGCACCATAATGGGCAAGATGAAAATCACTCACACAGCCATCTTCTTTAGCTTTATACATACACATCGGAGGCATCACGACTCTGTTTTTAAGCTCCACGGAACCTAATGAATACGGGCTAAGTAAATGGCTCATTGTTGCTCCTCATTTAAAAGCATGGTTTTATTCCATCCACTGCCAAGGGCTTTGAACAGTTCAGCTTGTGAAGCAAGAAGTGCTTGTTTGGTACTGACATGAGCGATAGAAGTGCTGAGCATATTTTTTTGCGCATCAATGACCTCAAGGCTAGAAGCGGCTCCTTTTTCAAAGCGTTTTGAAGAGAGTAAAAAGGTGTTTTCATAGGCTTTAAGCTCTTCACGTTGAAAATTTAGACGGGTGTGTGCGCTGTTTTGGCGAGCAAGTGCGTCGTGAACTTCTTTGTAAGCTTTTTTCACGGTTTGTTCATAACTGACCAGTGCTGTTTGCAGATCGGTTTCAGAGATGGCAACACGTGTTTTAATGCGCCCAAAATCAAAAATAGGCACACTCAAACTGGGTCCAAAACTCCACCTATTTGCACTTGATTTTAAAATGTTGTCCAAGGTTTCACTTTGCTGTCCGTAACTACCCGTAAGGCTAATGGTTGGGAAATAAGAGGCTTTTTCAACACCGATGAGCGCATTTTTACTTCTAAGATTTTCCAGCGCTTCTTGGATATCAGGGCGTGATTCGAGCAGTGAAGAGGGAATGCCTGAGGGAATGGCTAAAGGTTCGGGTAATTTTACGTGAAGCCCAAGGGGCGTGTTGAAAAATTGAGCGGGAGATTTACCGATAAGAAGCGCTAGAGCGCTTTCTTGAATTTTTTGTGTCTCTTTTAAACTCTCTAAGGTGCCAAGAGTATTGTGATACTGCGCTTTGGCTTGATTGGCTAAAAGCTCGTTAATAGCACCTTGCTGATACTGTTTTTGTCTAAATTCATAACTGGCTTTGTAGGCTTGCGCACTTTTTTCAAGAAGGGCAATGCGCTCATGGATAGAGGCAAGATTAAAATAGGCAAGGCTGACTTCGTGCACTAGGGTATTGCGCACCGTTTGTGCGGCAGCTTTGGTAGAGAGGTACGATGCCCAGCTTGATTCTGACTGAGACGAGAGTTTTCCCCACAAATCTATCTCATAACCTAAGGTAAGGTTCATGGTATTGTCTTTGTACTCGCTACGATTATGCTGATACGTTTCATCACTCGTTTGTTGTTTGGTCGCACTCGCGGTTGCATTGAGTGTAGGGTAGCGGTTGGCATCGCTCAGCCCATAGGCTTGCCGAGCTTTGAGTACTTTAAGGGCTGAGAGTTTGATATCGTCGCTGTTGTTCAAAGCTTCATCAACAAGGCTATTGAGTGTTTCATCGTTAAAATGTTTCCACCAAGAAGCTTTTACATGTAAAGCCTCTTGATTCGCGTTAGGTAGTGCAATATCAGGTGTTTTTAACTCAGGAGAGAGAGAACATCCGCTAAGCAAAAACAGTGTAGCAAGTGAAAATAAAATAGTTTTATGCGTCATGGCTCACTCCTTTAGGGCTAAATTTTTCTTTGAAACGCATGATAAGGTAGAAAAACAGAGGTACAAAAAAGACACCGATGATGGTAAGGCTTATCATTCCGCCTACAACGGTTGTTCCAATGACATGACGGCTATTGGCTCCTGCTCCTGTGCTGATGGCTAAAGGAAGCGTACCTGCGATAAACGCAAAAGAGGTCATGATGATAGGACGGAAGCGGATTTTTGCTCCCTCTACGGTTGCATCGATGAGGCTATGACCCTCTTTGAGCTTGTGCATCGCAAACTCAACCATCAAAATGGCATTTTTAGCCGACAATCCCACCAACGTAACAAGTCCTACTTGGAAATAGATGTCATTTTGCAAATCACGCATCCAAATCCCTAAAACCGCACCCAAAAGGGCAAAAGGAACAGCCACAACAACGGCAAAGGGAATCGACCAGCTCTCATACAATGCCGCAAGAATCAAGAAAACAAAAATAATCGCATAGATAAAAGCGGTATTTCCACTTTGCTCTAGCTGTTTTTCCTGATACGATGTTCCCGCCCACGCGATGGTGTAGCCAGTAGGAAGGACTTCTTTAGCGATACTCTCAATGAGCCTTAACGCTTCACCCGAACTGTGTCCAAGGGCAGGCTGACCCGAAATTTGAGCCGCTTGGAACATATTAAACTTTTGAACAATCGCTGGACCTACAACGCGTTTGATGGTGGAGAGAGAACTGAGCGGAATCAGCTTGCCTTCATTGGAGCGCACAAATACATCGCTGTAATTTTCAACCCCTTCTCTAAAGGTACTCTCTGCTTGAACGTTGACTTTGTAGGTGCGTCCAAAAAGGTTGAAGTCATTGGTATAGGTGTTTCCAAAAGTGGCTTGGATGGTGGTAAAGATATCGGATATCTCAACACCGAGCGATTTTGCTTTTGCCGTATCCACCGAGATGAGAAACTGGGGAACATTGGTGTTAAGTGTGGTGCGCATAGCCGTAAGTTCAGCTCTGGCACTCGCACGTGCTACGATTTCTTTGACATAGGTATCAAGCGCTTGGATGTCTGAGCCCGTTCTATCTTGAATATACAGCTCAAAGCCTCCTGTTGTACTCATCCCCATGATAGGAGGCGGTGTGACGGGGATGAGCATCGCTTCTTTATTTTGAGTAAGGGATTTCATCATATCGCCTGCAATGGCTTGTGCGGTTTGGTTAGGAAGTGGGCGCTCACTCCAATCACTCAGTCTTACAAAGCTAATGCCAGAGTCTGTTTTATAAGCCCCTGTAATAAAATCAAGCCCTGAGAGTGCACCTACTTTTTCAACGTGTTCTTTTTTCATAGCAAATTCACTCACCCATTGGCTAACCTCTTGGGTGCGTCCAAGGGCGGCTCCGGGCATAAGGTTGTTGATGATAAGAATAGAGCCTTTATCTTCATTGGGAACAAGCCCTGTGGGAAGTTTGGCATTGAGAGCATAAATACCCACAATCATCACGCCAAACACTAAGACATTGAAAAATCCAAAGCGGATGGTTTTGCGAACGCCTGTGCTAAAGACTTGCGTGCTCCAATCAAAAAAGGCATTAAACTTTCGAATAAACCAAAAAGGCTCACTCTCATGTTTTTTAAGAAGCAACGCACACAGCGCTGGTGTAAGGGTAAGTGCGACAAGTCCTGAGATAACGACAGAGATAATAATCGTCATCGCAAATTGTTGGTATAGCATTCCGCTAAAGCCACCCATGAAAGCGGCTGGAACAAACACGGCGCACAAAACAAGCACGATAGCCACAACAGGGCTTGTAATTTCTTGCATCGCTTTGATGGTCGCTTCTTTGACACTCAGCTTTTCTTCTTCACGAAGGAGGCGCTCAACGTTTTCAATAACGACAATCGCATCATCAACCACCAGACCGATGGCTAAGGTAAGCCCAAAGAGGGTGAGCAGGTTGATGGAAAAACCTGCGGCATAAAAGCCAGCAAATGTTCCAACGATGGAAACAGGAATAGCTAAGACAGGGATAAATGTTGCTCTAAGATTGCCTAAGAACAAATAGATGATGCCCACAACAAGAGCGATAGAAAGTAATAGGGTAAAAACCACTTCATGGATAGACTCTTTGACAAACTTAGTCGGGTCATACGCGGTGTTAATCTCCAAATCGCTTGGAAAATTGGGTGCGATTTCTTCAAGTTTTTTGTCCAAAAGGGCAGAGACTTCTAACGCATTTGCTCCTGAGCCCAAATAGATACCGATAGGAATCATCGGTTGTTTGTTAAAAATACCCCCAAAAAAATAAGACTCAACACCCAGTTCCACCCTCGCAACATCTTTGAGTTTTAGCGCAGAGCCATCGGCTGAGGTTTTGAGCAAGATATTTTCAAATTCATCGGCTGTTTTAAGTCTGCCTGCTGTTTTCACAGTGTATGTATAGGTGGGAGCATTTTCCATCGGTTCTTGACCGATTTGTCCAGCAGCGTATTGTTCATTTTGGTTTTTTATCGCGTTAATGACTTCTGCGGTGGTCATCTCATAGATGGAAAGTTTATCAGGGTTTATCCAGACACGAATGGCATAATTTTTATTGCCAAAAATACTCACATCGCCAATCCCAGGGATACGCTTTAAATCATCAACGATATTGACAAGCGCGTAGTTTGAGATAAAGGTGGTGTCATGCACATTGCCTTTAGAGGTGAGGGCAAGCACTTTTAAGATATCAGGAGAGCGCTCTTTGACCACCACACCTTGGCGTTTGACTGCTTCTGGGAGTTTGTTGGTTGCAACTTGAACACGGTTGTTGACATCCACTTTCGCTTGTGCGACATCGGTTCCGATTTGAAAGTAGACATTGATGTTTACAATGCCACTAGGAGAGGCGGTAGAGGTCATATAAATCATATTTTTAACCCCATTGAGCTCCTCTTCAATCGGAGCGGCAATGGTGCTTGCTAAGGTTTGTGCATCAGCACCAGGATAGGTTGCTGAGACGATGATTTGGGGTGGTGCGATGCTTGGGTATTCTTGAACAGGCAGTGAGCGAATCGCTATGATACCTGCAAGCACAATAACGATGGAAATAACCGTCGCAAAGATAGGACGGTTGATAAAAAACTTTGAAAACATCTATTTTCCCTCGTTGATGACTTTATCGACTTTGACAGGCGCGCCATTTTTGATTCTAAAGAAGTTATTGACAATAACTGTGTCGCCCTCTTTTAAACCACTGTCGATGACAAATTCATTTTCACTGGTTTCGCCAATTTTGACAGGTTTTGTGACCGCTTTTCCCTCTTCAACAACAAAAACAACGGTTCCTAAAGGGTTCTGTAAAACAGCTTTTTGTGGGACTTTGATGACATTGGCACGGGTGAGTCCTAAAAGGCTAACTTTGACAAATTGGTTGGGTAAAAGTTCATTGTTGGCGTTTTTAAAAGAAGCGCGCGCTTTGAGTGAGCCTGTTTTTGCATCTAAGCTTGAACTAAGATAGTCTACCACACCCACTTCTTTATATTTTTGCGCTCCAACACTCAAAGAGGCTTTAAGTTTGCCATCGGTGGGGTTTGACCATTTCCCATTTTTGATGTTGTACTTTTGTTTCATCACATCAATATCAGGAATGGAAAACTCTACATGTAAAGGATCTGTTTGTGTGATTTCAACCAAAGCAGTTCCATCGCTTACCAAAGAGCCAACATCGACTAGCTTCATACCCACAACACCACTAGCAGGTGCTTTGATAACCGTTCTGTCTAAATTAATCGCTGCGTTTTGTAACGAAGCTTTTGCGCCATTTAACGAAGCTTTTGCTCCTTCATAGGCAAAATAGGCATTGTCTTTTTCTTGTTCACTGGATGCGCCGCTTTCAAAAAGTCCTTTAAGACGTTCCCACTCTTTTTGTGTCTTTTGAACACTCACTTCAAGGCTTGCGACATTGGCTTTTGCCAGATTGTACGCTGCTTCATAACTCTCTTTTTCAATGGCATAAAGCACATCACCCTCTTTCACTCTTTGACCTTCGGTGAAAAACTTTTTTTGTAAGATACCATTAGCTCTGGCTTTGACTAAAACCGTTTGAGAACTGAGTGTTTTTGCAGGGTATTCAAACACCAATGCTTCTTCTTTGGGGGCAGAGATTTTAAAAACATCGACAGCAGGGGCAGGAGGCTGTTGTTTAGCGGGTTCCTGTGCCATTGCTTGGGTTGCGAGCCATAAACATGAAAGAGAAACGATAAGGGTACGTGAGAAAGGTAGCATAGTCTATTCCTTAGATGAATAATAAATTAGTTAGATTGTAGCATAGGGAGTATTAATCAACTGTAAATGGTGATGGTGTCATATATTTTTTAATTAAAAACAAATTAAAGATGAGCTATTGAGTAAAGAAGAAGCATCATTTTAGCGCTAAATGGCGAAATAAAGGCAGGTCAATGACGAATTGTCATTTTTTTGCTACAATAAAAGCACGTATCAAAAGGAGTGGAAAATGCAGGTCAAAGATAACGAAATGTTACTTGATGAGACCTCTTTATTGGTGTCTGAAACAGATGCAAGAGGGGTTATCGTTTATGCCGATGAAACCTTTGTGAAGTACTCAGAATACACACTTGAAGAGCTTATCGGAAAAAGCCACAATATTATCAGGCATCCTGATATGCCAAAATCAGCCTTTAAAGAGCTGTGGGGCAATGTTAAAAGTGGCAAAGTTTGGCAAGGGTTTGTGAAAAATCGCACCAAAAGTGGAAAATTTTATTGGGTTTATGCGACGGTGTTTCCTTTTGGTAAAGACCATTATCTCTCCGTTCGTAAAATGGCAAATCGTGAAGAAGTCGCAAAATATGAAGCACTGTATAGAGAAATGAGAGCAAAAGAGGGCGGACGATGAGAAATTTAACCATTCAATTTAAAATTACAGTACTGCTCATTGTTTCTTTGGTGCTTACCGCTGTTGTTTCAACCATTGTTGTGATTGTTTTGATGAAAAATGATGCTGCTATAAGCCTTAATAACACTCGCGCCTTGATGACTCAAGAAAAAGTAACCGCATTGTCTGAAAAAGTAGAGATAGCAACACTGATTATTCGCTCTTTTTATGAAGCTTCACAAAAAGAGATTGCTTCGGGTAAAAGTAAAGAAGAAGCGACAAAAGAGAATCAAGACAAAGCAAAAGAGGCAATTAAGAAGCTTCGCTTTGGTGTGGATGGGTACTTTTGGATTAATGATTATACCCCTAAAATGGTGATGCACCCAACAAACCCAGCCCTTGATGGAAAAGATTTAAGTCAAAACAAAGACCCTAATGGCAAACTTTTATTTAACGAATTTGTCGCCGTTACAAACAAATCAGGCAAAGGGGTGGTAGATTATATGTGGCCCAAACCGGGTTTTGAAAAACCACAACCCAAAATCTCTTTTGTGGAAGGTATTAAAGAGTGGAATTGGATTGTGGGAACAGGTGTTTATGCCGATGATATTGACGCATTAATTGCCAAAGAAAAAGAAAAGCTAGATGAGCAAATCATACAACTAGTTGTCGAAAATGCACTCATCTTACTTGTCATTACCATCATTTTTTCTGTCATTTCAGCACTTTTAAGCAAGCGACTTATTGGAAAACGTATGGAAGGTCTTAAAAAATACATCGAAGATTTTGGTTTGTACGTCACCAATAAGAAAAATATGCTGGATTACCGTTTGGAAGATGACGTCATGGATGAGATAGGCTCAACTATCGCTGTTATCAACAAAACATTCCAAGAGTCTGAACACTTACGTTTAGATGATTTGCGTGTGGTCGGTGAAGTGCTGATTATCTGTTCTAAAATGTCTAATGGTTATATGGAAAACAAGACCTCTTATGTCTCCGCTAACTACCTAACCAATCGTCTCTCTTTTGAAATTGATGCGATGATTTGCAAAGTTAATGAAGTGATGGAAGCAACCTTACACTCTTTACGCAATTTTCAAAATGGTGATTTTACGCATCCGATTACCATCTCAACCAACGGTCAGCTCAAAGAACTCGTGGAAGGTGTTAATGCCTTAGGAAATTCATTGGCGATGATGATAGAAGAGAATACCAAACAAAGTGCTGAAATCCATGAAAATGCGAAACGTTTAGCCAACTCTATTACGACCATTAAAAACGAGCCTTTGAGCGAGCTAGGACGTATCGTGACAAAAACCACCTCTTCGATGCAAGAGATGGGACAAACGCAACAGCATTTGGCTGATGCACTGACCACTTTGACACAAAGTGCCAAAGAGGCAAATGATATCTTAAATATCATCGGTGACATTGCCGACCAGACCAACCTTTTAGCCCTCAATGCCGCCATCGAAGCTGCGCGTGCAGGTGAGCATGGACGAGGCTTTGCGGTCGTTGCCGATAATATCCGAGAACTTGCTGATAAAACCAGCAAGTCACTTGCTCAAATCAAGGCGACCATTGGGCTTATCGTCAATAGCATTGTCGATAGTTCTGGAAAGATGAGCGAAAACGCCAAAGAGATGAATATTCTCATTGATGACGTAGAAACCATCCAAGAAAAAACCTCCGATATCCTCTTAATTATGGATAAGCTCAATTAAATTCTCATTTTACATGTAAAGATGAAAGTCTTTACATGTAAAAACTTTTTGCTACTATATCGTTATCTTTAACAAGGAAAAATCATGTACCAACACGTTGAACCAATCAATAGCATAACCCATCTTACATGGGGCATCAAAGAAATGAAGGCATTTTCTTATGCCAAAGAGCTTATTCATGCACCCATTACGATTGCTGAATTTTATGAGGCGTGTAAAGACTATCCTATTGTTTTTGCAAAGGACAGCTCTGAGATGTGGACGGCATTAGCGTTGATTGGGTATCAAAAAAAGAATCTTTTTATTGATGAAAAAGGCGAGTGGGAAAAAAATAGATACATCCCCGCGTTCATAAGACGCTACCCTTTCATCTTCATCGCACAGCCTAAGAGTGAAGAGCTGACGTTAGCATTTGACGTTACATGTAAAGAAGAAAATATCCAACATGAAGAGAGAGCTTTTTTCACGAAAGAGGGCAAAGCAACTCCTTTTTTAGAAAATACAATGCGGTTTTTAACCCAGTTTCAAAACGATGCCAAAGCAACGGCTGAGTTTATCAAGCAACTGAGTGATTGGGGGCTTTTGGAAGAGAGGATGGCAAACATCGTTACTCCATCGGGTGAAACATTTACGCTTAATGGCTTCTTTGTGGTAAATGAAGAAAAACTAAGACATTTAAGCAAAAAAAGAAAAGAAGAGGTCTATGAGAAAAATGTCATTCCCCTCATCACCGCACATCTCATCTCGTTATCAAACGTCCAACGTATGGGAAACAAATAGGATTTTAACACGACAGTTTATAGTTACATGTAAGGATTTTCCTTACATGTAAACCCCTTTTTAGACACTTTTGGTTACACTCTCAAAAACTAAATAGATACGAGATAGCATGAGTGAAATCAACTTTACACACCTTCATTTACACACCGAATACTCTTTACTTGATGGCGCAAACAAAATAGGAAAACTGGCGAAAAAGCTCAAATCCCAAGGCGTAAAAGCCGTAGCAATTACTGATCATGGCAATATGTTTGGGGCGATTGATTTTTATAAAACGATGCGCAAAGAGGGCATTAAGCCTATCATTGGCATGGAAGCATATATTCATAACAGCGACGATTTAGGCGATAAAACCAACAAGCAACGTTTTCACCTTTGTTTATACGCCAAAAATGAAATCGGCTATAAAAACTTGATGTACCTCTCTTCCATGAGTTATATCGAAGGGTTTTATTATTACCCGCGTATCAATAAAAAATTGCTTCGTGAACACTCCGAGGGCTTAATCTGTTCGGGTGCGTGTTTGCAAGGCGAGGTCAATTGGCATCTTAACCTTAACAACAAACGCAATGTCCAATTTGGGGCAAGAGGGTATGAGAGGGCTAAAGAGATAGCACTAGAGTACAAAGAGATTTTTGGTGAAGATTTTTACCTTGAAATCATGCGCCATGGTATCAACGACCAGCATTTTATCGACGATGATATTTTGCGTATTTCTAAAGAAACAGGCATTAAAGTCATCGCGACTAATGACACGCACTACACCGAACAAGACAACGCTGAGGCGCATGAGGCATTTATGTGTATCGCGATGAACAAAGAGTTTGATGACCCAAACCGCCTTCGCCACTCGGTGCACGAGTTTTACGTTAAGTCTCCAGAACTGATGAGCGATTTGTTTGCCGACATCCCAGAAGCCATTACCAACACTCAAGAAATCGTCGATAAATGCAATTTAGAGATAAAACTAGGCAACCCAACCCCTCCAAAATTTAAATTTACCAAAGAGTATGCCGCGCGTGAGGGCTTGAGTTTTGACAATGACGATGACTATTTTGCCTACCAATGCCGTTTGGGACTGGATAAAAGACTTTTACATGTAAAAGAGGAGTTGCATCAAGAGTACCGCGATAGGCTAGAGCGAGAGATAAAAATCATCTGCGACATGAAGTTTCCAGGCTATATGCTCATCGTTTGGGATTTTATTCGTGAAGCCAAAGAACGCGACATTCCAGTAGGACCAGGACGTGGTTCGGCGGCGGGAAGTTTGGTGGCGTATTCGCTTCAAATCACCGACATCGACCCGATGCCTTACAACTTGCTCTTTGAGCGTTTTTTGAACCCTGAACGTATTAGTATGCCCGATATTGATATTGACTTTTGTCAAAGCAGACGAGGGGAGATTATTGATTACGTGGTTGAAAAATACGGACGTTACAACGTCGCGCAAGTCATTACCTTTGGTAAGCTTTTAGCCAAAGGGGTTATTCGTGACGTCGCACGCGTCTTAGCCATTCCCTACGCTGAAGCAGATGCAATGGCAAAGCTGATTCCTGATGAATTAGGCATTACGTTAAATGGCAAAGGCGTGGAGGGCGAAGAGGGGTATAAACCAGGCGCTTTTCAAAAAGAGCCAAAGCTTCGAGAACTCGTTGAGAAAGACCCCAGAATGCAAAGGGTCTGGAAATTCGCTCTTGCCTTAGAGGGCTTGAATAGAAACTCTGGTATGCACGCCGCGGGTGTGGTGATAAGTGATGAAGAGTTATGGCACAAAACACCTTTGTATCAACCCTCAGGCGAGAACCATTTGGTCACACAGTATTCGCTCAATTACCTTGAAGATGTGGACTTAATCAAATTTGACTTTTTAGGACTTAAAACACTCACGGTGATTGATAACGCGCTCAAGCTTATCAAAAAGCGTTACAACAAAGAGATTAACTTCAACACCCTAAATATGGATGACCCGAAGGTGTATGAACTCATTCAAAGTGGTCATACAATAGGCTTGTTCCAAATCGAATCCAGTGGTATGCAGTCTTTAAATGAAAAGCTAAAACCAAGTACCTTTGAAGATTTGATTGCGGTTTTAGCTCTTTATCGTCCAGGTCCGATGGAATCAGGCATGTTAGATGATTTTATCGATAGAAAGCATGGGCGAAAAGAGATTAGCTACTTTTTTGATGAGTTCACAGAGCCTTTGCGTCCTATCTTGGAGCCAACGTATGGGGTCATTGTTTATCAAGAACAGGTTATGCAAATCGTACAAACCATTGGTGGTTTTAGCTTGGGTGAATCAGACATCATCCGTCGTGCGATGGGTAAGAAAAAAGCCGATGAGATGGCAAAGTATAACAAAGAGTTTAGCGAACGTGCCGTAGGTCTTGGCTATAAGTATGAAAATGCCTCCACACTGTTTGATTTGATTGAAAAATTTGCAGGGTATGGTTTTAACAAATCCCACTCAGCGGCCTATGCGATGATTACCTTTCAAACGGCGTATTTGAAGTGTTACTATGCGCCAGAATTTATGGCAGCCCTTTTAACCTCAGAACAAGATAATACCGATAAAGTTGTCAAGTATATTGATGAGGTCAAACGCCTTGGTATTAAGCTTTTACCACCTTCTATTCAAAATAGTCTTGTAGAATTTAGTGCTTTTGAAGATGAAGAGGGCAATGATGCGATTTTATTTGGTTTGGGAGCGATTAAAGGGGTGGGCAATGCCGCCATTAGCAAAATCCTAGAGGCTAGAGCCGATGCAACGTTTGAAGATATGAGCGATTTTATCTCCCGCATTGATAGCTCCAAAGTCAATAAAAAAGTCTTAGAGTCATTCATCAAATCAGGCAGTTTTGATGATTTTGGTTTTAGCAGGTGTGCGCTTTTGGAGGGGATTGATAAAATCATTGAAGCCAGTGCGGAGTGTTCTCGTGCTAAAAAAATGGCAGAGAGCTCTTTGTTTGGAGATGATAGTGAGATGGTAACGGTGCGGGTGAGCATCGATAATCTCTCTGAATACGAGCCTAAAAAGTTGCTTGAACTTGAGAAAGAGACGATAGGTTTTTACATTTCAGGACATCCACTTGATGCTTTTAGGGCTGAGATTGGAGATATGCATTACACGCTCTCCAGTGAAAAAGACCAAATCGAAGATGGCTCCAAAGCACTTTTTATTGGTAAAGTCGAAGCCATCACAGAAAAAATCAGCAAAAAAGGGAATAAATTTGGCATCATCACGCTGATGGATTTTCATGGAAGTATGGAGTTGACCGTTTTTGAAAAACAGCTTGATGCGATGGAAAAGATGGATAAAGATAAACCTTTGTGTTTTAAAGTGGAAGTCTCTAACGATGGTCAAGGCACAAAAATGCGTGTCATGAAAATCATGGAACTTGAAGAGGCTAAAAAAGAAAAAATTGAAACCAAAGTCATCGAAGTGCCACAAGAACCGAAAATTTTGATGGTTGATTTGAGTGATGAGACATCAAAACTCGAACAGCTCTACACCCTTGTGCGTGAAAATGGAGGGAAAAGACCTTTACACCTTCTTATTCGTTCAAAGCTTCAAAATATTTTAATTGAAACAAGTTTTGGTGTGGATGATAGTTTAGATGAAAAGTTACAACAGGTTGATTTTGTAGAGGTTTTATAAAACCTCTACTCGTTTTCTTCAATTGTTTCCAAAAAGAGTGTCAAAATATCGGTCATAGTTAAGATACCTTCGATTTCATTGTTGTCTATGACTAAAAGACGTTTGACGTTATTTTTAACCATGAGCTGAGAGGCGTATTTTAAATCCAATTGTTTAGAAACTTGAATGGCAGGTTTGGAGCAGATATCATAGACACGTAAAAGGTCGATATCGCCATCATTTGAAATAATAGAATATAAAATATTTTTATAGGTTAAAAGCCCGTAAGCATCGCTGGGGCGTAATTTATCGACAATAAGTGATTTGACTTTGGTTTTTCGCATCATGGTGAGTGCATCCCGCACAGGAGCCATCGGCGAGATAATGGCGAGATTGTCTTTAATCATAACTTCAGAAACTAACATTTTTTCTCCTTTTAGAGTACATCGAGTAATTCTTTTTCAAATAGTTCTACTTCTTCCGCTTCCATTCCTGAGATATGTGTCAAAGGAAGTGTGAAAAGCAAACCTTTGGATTCTGCGTGGTTTGAGAGATGAAACTTTTTACGCAAGGCTTTAAAAACGTTCATGGTCAAGCGCTGGGGTAAGATGAAGAGAAGAAGAGAAACATTTTCTTCCAATGTCAAGCCAAAAAAGATTTTTTTCTCTTTTAAGCCTATGGTTTTACCATTAAGAATCGTCACGCTTCCCGCCCCTGCTTTTTTAGCGGTTTCAATAGCCACTTCTTCTTCCGCGTTGGGAACCATAGCTACTAAAATATTAAAATTCATTGTGTCTTCCTTTTAAGAATAATTTGTGCAATAATCCCATATCCCATAACTGTTATCATAGGGAAAAGGGATGCAAAGGCAATGAGTCCAAACCCATCAATCAAAGGGTCACGTCCTGGGATATTTTCTGCTAGCCCAAGTCCTAATGCTGCGACTAAAGGTACGGTAACGGTTGATGTGGTAACGCCACCACTGTCGTAAGCAATAGGAATAATGTATTTGGGTGCAAAGTAGGTCATGATAATAACAAAAGCATAGCCTACGATAATATAGTAATGCAATGGAGCGCCACTGACCAAGCGAAAGCAGCCAAGTGCAATACCAATAGCAACCCCTATTGCAACAGCGATGCGCAGCATCTTTTGATTGATGTTGCCACTACTGACTTCTGAGGCTTTCATCGCAATTGCAATAAGTGCTGGTTCTGCCATTGTGGTGGCAAATCCTATGGCAAATCCAAATGAGTAGATAATCCAAACATTGTCCATCTTTGTCAACTGCAGGGCAATTGTTTCACCTATGGGAAAAAGTCCAATCTCAAGTCCGACTATAAAAGCATCTAAACCCAAAATGACAAGAACAATACCTGTCATAATTTTAGAAAGATGTGCGACAGGTTTTTTGATGATGAGGTATTGAAAAAAAGCAATCACAAGAATAATAGGAAGAACATCTTGTATGACACCCCACAAATCGCTTAAAATAGTGATTAACGAGAGTTGGTAATGTGTTGAAGCACTTTGTTCGAGTAAGGGTTGAAGCGTTTGAGAACTTGATGCATCTGTAATGTTGTAAACAATAGCACCAAAAACTTGAACAAAAATCATAGGTGTGAGTGAAGCAAATGCAATCAGCCCAAAACCATCTATCAACGGGTTACGCCCTTTGATACACGAAGAAAGCCCAATGCCAAGAGCGGCAACTAAAGGAACCGTAACGGTAGATGTGGTTACTCCTCCGCTATCGTAGGCAAGCCCAATAATTTCTTTAGGTGCAAAAAAAGTGACCCCAACAACGAGAATATAGCCCCCAATGATATAATAATGAATAGGATGACCAATCAAAATACGAAAAGCACCTAAAGCAATAGCACAACCAACGGAGAGTGCTACGGTAAGACGTAAGTAGAAAGCATCGATTTTTCCTTGGCTGATAGCCGCTGCTTTATTGGCGATAGCAATTAAGGCAGGTTCAGCGATAGTGGTTGCAAAACCGATTAAAAATGCAAACGCTAAAAGCCAAAATAAAGAGCCTTTTTTAGCAAAATCATGCGCAAGTGCTTCTCCAATAGGAAAAATTCCAATTTCAAGACCACGGATAAACAAAGCCAATCCTACGGCAACGATGATAAGTCCCATAGACGTTGGGATAAGATTTTCAGGAACGGTTTTGATGAAAGCGAGTTGAAAAAAAGCAACCACTAAAACAATAGGAAACAAATCGCGTGAAGAGTTTTTTAAATCTTTTGAAAAAACGACAAGGCTATCTTTAAACACGCAGTCATCCTTTAAAATGGCACCTATCTTTATACGCACTCAATTTTAGCGTGAAATGGCTAAATTTACGATACGTCCTCTTTCTTTATGCTATTTAATCTTGGATGAAATTGACAGAAACATTGAAAAAAGTTATAATGATTTATAACCATAAAGACCTAAAATAGGGCTTTTGAAAAGATTAAGCAAGGAGTATACAATGGAAAAATTTACACTATTGGTTGCGACTGATTTTTCTGAGAACAGCATGGATTTATTGCAAAAAGCCATCGATTTTACGGCATCAAAACAGGGAAATATCCATGTGGTACATGTGGTTGAGAGTTCTTTTTTCCAAGAAAGCAAACGTATTGATTTGATTAAAGAACATTGTTGGGAAAAATTATCATCATCGTATCCTTTCTTAAAAAAAGAGCAATTTCATTGTTTTAAAGGCAATCTTGAAAAAACCATCTCGATTGTGGCACAAACTATCGGCGCGGATATGGTAATGATAGGAGACAACAGAACGAAGCATCCTATTGAAGAGATTTTTATGAGTTCAGATACAAAAGCGATTATTCGTGAGGCACATATTCCTATTGTTATTTCTAAAAATAAGGCATACCGTGAGTATAAAACGATTTTAATTCCTACGGATTTATCGCTTTCTTCTTCTCGTGTGATTCAAGAGATTGGACATTTGTTCCCTGATGCCTTATTAATTTTACTCCATCTTTATAGTATTCCTTTTGAATTTAGACTGGGTGTGTATGGGTTTAATGAGAATGAAATAGCGCAATTTAAAGACGAGAGTCGAAGAAATGCAGAAACGCAATTGAAAGAGTTTATCCACACACTCAATTTACCAGCAAAACAAACATTACCGATTGTCAGGAAAGATTTACTCAGTTCTGAGCGTTTTGAAGAGAATCATAAAGACCTGCAAGCCGATATGGTGGCTATTCATACCACAGGGAACATTAGTTTCTTTGCGTTTGATCTTTTAGAAAAATCAAGCACGGATGTTTTGATCTACAAAGTACAGTAAAAGGATAATCGTAAAATGATGATTATTGAAAATTTGGAATTTTATTTGGTATTGGCAGCATTTTTAATGCTTGTAAGTGTGCTCTCAAGTAAAATTTCAGATAAATTTGGTATTCCAACGCTCTTTATTTTCCTTGGGCTTGGTATGTTAGCAGGTTCCGATGGTATCCTTGGAATCCATTTTGACAATCCAAATTTAGCCCAAAGTATCGGTACCATCGCACTGATTTTTATTCTTTTTGGCGGAGGAGTTGATACGTCGTGGAAAGCGATTAAACCAGTCCTTAAAGAAGGATTGCTTCTCTCAACCATAGGCGTATTTTTAACAGCGATTTTAACGGCGACGTGTGCGTATTATGTGTTTGATTTGAGTATGTTAGAGTCTTTATTGATGGGGGCTATTATCTCATCAACAGATGCGGCGGCTGTTTTTGCTATTTTACGTGCAAAAGGTATCGCGCTCAAACGTCCATTAGCACCTCTTTTAGAGTTAGAATCGGGCAGTAATGACCCAATGGCTATCTTTCTCACACTGACGATACTTCAACTCATCTCCATGCCTCAAGGAATTCCTTTTGCAGAGTTGCTCAGTAGCTTTGTACTGCAATTTCTTATTGGTGGCATTATGGGATACCTCTTTGGTATTTTATTGCCTTCTATTTTAAATCGACTGCATTTAAGTTATTATGGGCTTTATCCTGTTTTTAGTATTGCATGGATTTTATTACTCTTTGGGGCGACGGCACTGTTAGGAGGCAATGGATTTTTAGCCGTGTATATTGCAGGTATTGCAGCGAATGCAAGGGAATTTACGCATAAAAAAAACCTTGTGGGATTTCACGATGGTTTAGCATGGATTATGCAAATTTGGGTGTTTTTAACGTTAGGGTTACTGGTATTTCCCTCAGAATTACACCATGTGGCGTGGCAAAGTGTGGTTATTGCGATGTGGTTGACCTTTGTGGCAAGACCTATGGGTGTTTTTATGACATTAGCACGGAGCCTTTTAAGCGTGAAAGAGAAGCTTTTTATTTCATGGGTAGGGCTTAGAGGTGCGGTTCCCATCGTTTTAGCGACCTATCCTTTTTTAAAAGGATTAGAGCACTCTTCTATGATTTTCAATACGGTTTTTTTAGTGGTGTTAATCTCTTTATTAATACAAGGTATGTCCTTGCCTGTGGTTGCGCGAGTGTTAGGGGTTGAAGAAAACAACACACCATCTCCTTTTATTGCCGATGGACCTTCTTCACCGCTTTTTTACCATGCGCTTAAACAGCTTTATGTTGACAAAGACTCCGAGGTGGTTGGAAAATCTTTAGCTGAGTTAGAGCTTCCTCATGAGTTTTTAATTGTCTTGATTGATAGACAAGGAAAAAGCTTGAAACCAACAGGCTCAACGCTTTTCCAAGAAAATGATCTTTTGTTAGTCTATTGTGATAGTAAAGAAGATTTTGAAAGAGTATCAAAGCGTTTTAAAAGTGGAAGCCTTTAATACGCTATTTTGATAGCAAATCCTTTGGTCTCTTCTAAAAGTTCGATTTTGCCATTGTGTGCTTGAATAATTTGCAAAGAAAGGGCTAATCCTAAGCCATTTCCTTTTGTTTTGGTTGTTTTAAACGGTTCAAAAAGGATGTTTTTATTTTCAATGGGCTTTCCATCGTCTTTTACATGTAAAACCACAAACTCTTTATCTTCTTGATAGCTAAGAGTAATAGTCCCTGTTTCATTATCACTCTCTTCAATTGCATCAATGGCATTAAAAATAAAGTTTTGAAGCACAAGATTGAGCAGTTCAAAATCGCCTTTGATTTCAAGGTGCGGCAATTCAAAATAAAAAGTAATCTCTTTAGTGTAGGAGTAATGTTCAATGGCTTTTTCGCACTCTTTGATAAACTTGTCAAGATAAAAAGAAGAGGGATTGATTTGCACATTTTTGGTAAATAAAAGAGTTGCTTTAATAATCCTCTCAACCCGCCAAATCGACTTTTTAATTTCAATCACCAAAGGCTTAATGGTGGGGTCAACTTTTTTAAGAAGGGTAGAGGCTAGTAAAGAGACTGAGCCTATGGGATTGCGTATCTCATGAGAAAGATGTGCGGCGACTTGTCCCATGGAAACCAGTCTTTCTTGGCGTTTTCCTTCCGTAATATCGGTTGCGGTGATAATTTGTTTTCCCCCTTGTTTAACACTTTTAAGAAGGTAAAAAGAGCCTTCAAATTCGACTTCTTTCGTAAGTTCTCTCAAGCGTATATGATTTAAAATACCGTTAATTTTTTTAGCTTCAGAGTTTTGCAAAAAAATAGAACCTTGTTCATCGAGTACCCAAAGAGCATTGGGTTGTACTTCGATGATTTGACGAATAACATCTTGCAAAGCATCGTATGAAACACCTAATTTTTTATACTCATCTTCAATCACATACGTTTGGTCGATAATATCTTTTAACCCTTGCTTGAAAAGCTCTTTTTCTTTAGCACTTAAAGCATTGAGCAAATTTTCATCAATCATTTTGATTCCCATCAACTTCAAAATTATTTGTAAAGGGTATAATACCCAAAAAGTTTTGGATGAAGAAGTGAAAGAAATACGTAAAAACATCATCAAAGATAAAAATATTCTCTATTTTGACTATACCGCATCAGGACAGGCGTATAAGCCTATCGAAAAAGAGATTTTGACGATTTTAAAAACCTATGCCAATACTCATTCTGAAGTAGCAACGAGCGCCATTAAAACCAGTGAGTACTACGCTAAGGCAAGGAGGGATTTGAAACATGCTTTAGCCATTGATGAGCATTTTTATGTGTTGCCTTGTGGCACGGGAGCGACAGGAGCAATTAAAAAATTTCAAGAGCTGATGGGGATTTATATCCCGCCACGCACACTCAAACGCTTTACATGTAAACCATCTTCCCTTCCAGTTGTTTTTATTGGACCTTATGAGCATCACTCCAATGAGCTTAGTTTTCGAGAAGGTTTATGCGACGTGGTGCGCATACCTTTGGATATGCATGAAAATATTGACTTTGAGTACCTCGAAAAAGAGTTACAAAAGGCGCAAGGAAGGGAAATTATTGCCTCTTTTTCGGTTGCTTCCAATGTGACGGGAATTTTAAGTGATTATAGGCGTTTGTACACACTTATAAAAGCGTATGGTGGTATTTTATGTTTGGATGCCGCGGCTGCATCACCGTATATTAACATCGATTGTAACTACTATGACGCACTTTTCTTATCTCCGCATAAACTTTTAGGCGGTGTTGGGTCTTGTGGTCTGTTGGTCATTAAAAAAGAGTTATGCACTGAGAGTAAACCCACGTTTGCAGGAGGTGGAACGGTTGCGTACGTTTCACGAACATCGCATAATTTTTTAAGTGATGTTGAGATGATTGAAGATGCTGGAACGCCAGCTATTTTGCAGTTCATTCGCGCAGCATTGGCTTACAATTTGCGCAATGAAATTGGGCTTGATAAAATTCACGAGAAAGAAGAAGAGCTTAAATTTTACTTTGGTTCACGGGTGCGAAGTATTGAGGGAGTTAAACTGTATTGTAAATATTCTCAAGAAAAGCTTCCGATTTTTTCACTCAATTTTGAAGGGGTAAGTCCCTATGCTATTTCAAAATACCTCTCCGAACAATACGGTATTCAAACCAGAGCAGGGTGCAGTTGTGCAGGTCCTTATGGGCATGATTTATTAGAGTTGGAAGATGGGCAAAGTTTTAGTGAAAAGCCAGGATGGCTTCGTGTTTCTATTCACTATACGCATACAAAAAAAGAGATTGATATTTTGCTAAAAGCGATTCAAGAAGCGTTAAAAGCCCTTCGAAAATAGGGTCAAAAACGCTTCCAAAATGCTCGAGAAAGCATCATGAAAACAGTATAACATTCCAAACGACCAATAATCATCGCCGCTGAAAGTATGAGTTTATCATACCAAGAGAAAAAGGAGTAGTTATCTGTCGGACCTACTTCTCCAAGACCAGGACCTATGTTGCCGACCATAGAGATAGATGCTGTAAAGGCTGTCAAAAAATCGAAGCCTCTGGCATAAAGATACATAAAAAGTAAAAAGAGTGTCAAAATATAAAGGGCAAAAAAACCAAAAATGGCATTGATAATAGAGCTTCGTATCTGTTTATCGTCAATAAAAATAGAGGTAATCACATCAGGCTGCAAAGAACGCTTAATCTCTAAGGAAATATTTTTAAAGAAAAGCACATAACGAATGATTTTAACCCCTCCTGCTGTGGATCCTGAGTTTGCACTCATCATCATGGCAAGGATGGAAATCATTAACGCAAATTGTCCCCATGTCTCATAATCGGTGGAGGCAAATCCCGTTGTCGTAGCAAGTGATGTTATGTTGAAAAAAGAGTGCATTAGCGCATCGTGAAAAGAATCAATACTTTGGTTATAATGAATAATTCCCATTGAAAAGGAAAGAAGGATAATAAGGGTTAGATACCATTTAACTTCTTCCGTGTTATAGCAGGTTTTATCCCCTTTAAAAAAACGAATATGCGCTAAAAAGTTGATACCCGAGATAATCATAAAAAATGTCGTTGTCCAAACAATCGCTTCACTGTCAAAATAACCAATAGAACTGTTTTTGGTTGAAAACCCACCCGTTGAGATGGTACTCATCGCGTGGTTTAGCGCATCAAACCAGTCCATACCAAAAAGCCACAAAAGAGAAAAATCAAGTAAGGTAAAGATAATATAAACCGCCCAGATACGCGTTGCGGTATCTTTGATTTTAGGGGTAATCTTATCCATAGAAATACCCGTAGATTCTGCTTTAAAAAGGCTCAAAGAACCACTAGGATTAATTAAAGGAAGTAAGCCAACACCTAACACGATGATACCAATACCTCCAAGCCAATGCATCAGGCTTCTATGAAATAAAATAGATTTTGGAAGGCTTTCAACATCCCCATAAATACTCGCCCCTGTGGTTGTAAAACCACTGATGGCTTCAAAAAAAGCACTTGCAGGATCAGCTGAAGTATAAAGCACCATAGGAATAGCACCACCAATGCCAAGCAAAATCCAAATGAAATTAACAGAGACAATGCTCTCTTTAATGCCCAAAACCATCTCATCATTTTTTAAAATCAAATAAATGGAAAGGTTTATGATAAAAAGCGCAAACATGGATAGGGTATAGACAAAGACATCTTCATCGTAAAAAAAGCCTATAAGAGGAGGAAGTAAAAAGAGGAAAAAAACAACCAACCCAACGGCAGAGACAAATTTAAAAATACTTTTAATACTCATGAAAAATTAAGCACCTTGCTGAAGCCATTTAGCCACAACTTCAAAATCACTCTCTTTGGTAAAAGCGACAATAACATCGTCTCTTTCAAACTGTGCAATAAGCCTAAATTCATAAATATCATTATCACGGATGATGATAAAATGACCACGTTCATCAACTTTATCAGGCAATACAGGTTTTGTTCCTAGAAGTGCCGAGTGGGCATCAACTTTGCGTAACAGCACAGCACCTTCTCCTCCACAAAACTTTTTTTGCATAAATTGACCATTGGTCTCAATGCGCTCTAAAATAGAGTAGTACGCATTGATTTTTTCTCCTCTGACCACTTCAATATTAAGGTTTCGCATTAAAGAGGAGTAGGCAATATCATTGTTGATACCAATGATTTTTTTTATCCCTTTTTGTTTTGCTTCTATACATTTTGTAATATTGTACTCATCGTTTTTTGTTGCAGCAATGAACATGTCGGTATCAAATCGTGTTTTATTGACAATGTGATCGGCATCGTAATTGGTTTTTAAAACCGTTGCTTTATTTTTAAGTTCGATGTTTGCTTTTCGGCACAATTCAATATTTTTGTCCATAATCTGAACTTCAATCCCTTTTTTCAAAAGGACTTTTGCAATTTCAACACCTAAAGAGTCAGCTCCAAAAATGACACAGCTTTTAATAGGCACTGTTTGTTCATGAAACTCACAGACACTAGAGCGTAAAGAGTTGATAGCATTTGGAAATGCAAAAAAGTAAATGAGATCATACGGAAGC
Organism: uncultured Sulfurospirillum sp.; assembly: GCA_964441765.1. GTDB lineage: Bacteria > Campylobacterota > Campylobacteria > Campylobacterales > Sulfurospirillaceae > Sulfurospirillum. Next base: position 37,762 of record CAYTVI010000001.1, on the reverse strand, counting down.
ATCGTCTCTGCTGGTTTGGGCACAAAGAATTTTTTAGCTCTCTCAATCCCAGCAATAGCGACTTCACCACTAATTTCTCCAATAAACGTTGAAATCATACGCGGTTGAAAGTCTTCCTTAAGACGAATTGAAATCAAAAGGGCTTTTGTGTATTCAAAGGCTTTCGCATTGTGCGCATGAGAAAAGTCTACAAGATATTTAAACGGTTGTGCCGCCTCATAAGAGGGGACAATGGTGTCGTGGATATTGAGCTTTGATTTAACTTGATCGCTAGCGAAAAAACTATTTTTAAGACGAATAATCTTTCGTTTTACAGTAGCGATATTGTCAATAATCAAAGATGAAAGAAGATTGACTTCATCAGAATCAGTAACGGCAATAAAAAGGTCAACATTGGGGTTGATGCCAAAATAGGTATGGGGATTTTCAATATTGCCACAAATGCCCAAAACATCTAAATTTTCTTGAATGTTTTGAATAGCGTATTCGTTTTGATCGATGACAGTAACGTTGTTGTGCACCATGAGGTGTTTGGCTATACTGTAGCCAACTTTCCCAGCTCCTGCTATGATAACTTGCATGACCCTACTTTACATTTTTTTTGACAAGGGACTAATTCTATCACAATTATCACTAAAAAGAGATGACGTTAAATGGAATGAAATTACTTTTGTGTATTTTGCTCAATATACTGCTTCATGCCCTCAGTATACTGATCTCGTAGACTGTTTATAAAAGCAGCAGCACGTTTTGTATCTGTCATGGTCACCAGTGCTTCATCGCCAAATTTATCACTAATTTTGCTGATATCATAGGCAAGTTTTGATTTTTCATTGAGCTTCGTAAGCGCTTTATAAAATGCGTCGTCTATTTCTTTATTTTTTAGTTTATCATTTTGATAGAGGTAAAAAGCAACTTTGTAGACTTCATCTTTGTCACTGCTATAAACTTCAACATAATCAATGGTGTCATCAAGCAATTTAACATTAAAATACTTTTGATCTTTGGTGATACACGAAAATGCTGTGCATTTAAAACCATTGGATTCTAAAAAAGCGCGGTCTTTACCCATAAGGTCATCTAAAAAGCCTGCGGACAAACCGATATGAGCAAATAAAGCCGTGAGGAAAAAAAGTTTTTTACACATGCTATAGACCTTTTTACAAAGTTTATGAGGTGGTGGGTCCTGAGTGACTTGAACACTCGACCACCCCGTTATGAGCGGGGTGCTCTAACCAACTGAGCTAAGGACCCATTTTTGGGTCTGAAATTCTACTCTTTAAAAGGTTAAAAGAGCTTTAAAGTCTCTTTTTTGATGGGATTAAAGTGTGTATTTGATGGAACGATAGGTAGGGTCAAATCGAAAAGCGAGTAAATTCTCTAAAATACCAAAAAGGGCAAAGAAGGTGATAAAACTGCTCCCTCCATAGCTAAAAAAAGGTAACGGAACACCCACCACAGGAGCAAGTCCTATGGTCATAGCAATATTAACACTCATATAGAAAAAAATAAGCAAAGAAATACCACTCGTGATAACCTGTGCAAAAGGGTCCTCTTTGAGTTTATAATTGAGTGTCATTAGATGAACAATCAAAAGTGCATAAAGCCCAATGATACCAAGCGCTCCCCAAAACCCGAAACGCTCTACCGTATAAGCAAAAATAAAATCACTGGTGGAAATGGGAAGGAACTTGTAGTGTGTTTGTGTTGCTTCGTCTTTATCTTTCCCACTCAAACCACCTGAGCCAATGGCAATAATAGATTGCTTGACATGGTAACTAGGGGTTTCGGAGAGAAAATCAGCAATGCGTTTTTTTTGATAATCGTGCAAGCTATTGTACAAAATAGGACTGGCAAGTCCTATTAAAATAGCTAAAGAAATCCAGATTTTTTTATTAACGCCTATGACAAAGAGGGTTCCATAACCAAGAAGAAGTAAAATAAGAGCAGTACCCAAATCAGGCTCTTTTGCGATTAAAATAAAAGGCAATAAAATATAAAAACTCAGCCTTATAAAATCTTTCCAACCATACCCTTTTTCTTCAGGAGGATTTTGTTTGATAAGATAGGCGAGCATTAAGATAAACGCTGGTTTGAAAATTTCTGAGGGTTGAATGGTAAAGTGAACAAAGGGAATTTCAAGCCAACGCTTAGCGCCTAACTTCGCAATACCAAAAAACTCCACACTGATAAGAAGCCCGATAGTCATCCAATAAAACAGAGGAATCAGCCACTCGATTTTTTTAAGGGGTGTTATAAAAAAAATAAAAAAAGCAGCAATACCAACAGCAAAATAGACCAACTGTTTATTCGCAAGCATCGTGTTTGCTTCGGAAATAAGATAGTAAGAAATAGCGATGATAGGAATGACGAGTATAGGAATTAAAAAATCAAAATGTGTTACTATACGCCTATCAATTTGAAACAAAATTTCTCCTTCACCTTTTTCAAAAAATGAAGTATATCAAAAATAGAGGAACATAGATTAAATGGAATTTACATGTAAAGAAGCAAGCAGACTAGACAGTGCGATGAGCGAAGCTCTAGGGCTTCCTCGAAACCAAATCGAAAAATTAATTAAAAATGTGGGTGTTGAAATCAATGGTAAAAAAGTCTGCAAAAGTAGTTTTAAAGTCGAAAGTGGCGATGTTGTCAGTTATGAATATGTCCAAGCAGACCAAGGAAGTCCAAGCTATCCTGTCGATTTTGATGTCACCATTTTATATGAAGATGAGCATCTCTTAGTTATCAATAAACCCCCTTTTCTCACCGTTCATGGGGCTCCTAGTGTCAAAGAAGCCACACTGGTAGACTGGTTACATGTAAAAGGTATTTCACTCTCAACCCTTAGTGGTGAGGAGCGACATGGGATTGTGCATCGCATCGACAAAGAGACCAGTGGCGCGTTGGTGATTGCTAAAACCAATGAAGCGCATGTTGAACTCTCAAAACAGCTGGAAGATAAAAGTATGGGGCGGTATTATATTGCGATTATTGACCAAGCGTTGAAGGAACATACGGTGGTGGATTTGCCTATTGGACGAAGTACCAAAAATCGCCTTAAAATGGATATCATAAAAGATGGACGCGCGGCAAAAAGTGCTTTTTGTAAGCTCGCTTTAGCGCGTGATGGCAAGAAAGAACTGATTGCGGTGAAGCTTTTTACAGGACGAACCCATCAGATAAGAGTACACCTCCATGCCCTCTCTCGTCACATCTTGGGGGACAGTTTATACGGCTTTAAGAGCCAAAATGGTACAATCCCAAGAGTTATGTTACACGCTTATATGCTCTACCTCATTCATCCTTTTACCAAAGAGCCACTTATCGTACGTGCCCCTTTGATGGATGATTTTAAAGAGGTGTTGGCACACTATTTTAATCAGGAGGAATACCATGAAAAAATTGAATCTTATAGCATCTCTGAGTGTTTTGATACTGTTGATCAGTGGTTGCGAAAAAACGCTTGAAACACCAAAACAGCCTCAAATAGACGCCTCACTTCCTCGTATCGAGACGATTCGTACGTTGCCAGATATTACTGAAATTGGATTTGAGTGGACACCGATTTATGGGGATCGTGTTGAAGGCTATAACCTTTATCGTATGGATGGAAACGCTATGAAAAAGATTGCAACCATCAATGATAAATATGTCTCACATTATGTCGATACCAAGCTAAGTCCTGATACCCAATATAGCTATCGTATGGCAACTTTTTCAGCCGATAAACGTGAATCAGAACCAAGTCCTATAGTGACCGTAACAACGACGGGTACGATTGAGTCAGTTCCTTTTCTTAAAGCCATTACGGGACTTCCAAATCGTGTTAAATTGGTCTGGAGACCACATCCTATGGAGCGTGTTGAATCCTATATTATTGAGCGCAATGAGTTTAAATCCACAAAATGGGAAGAAGTTGGTAAAATCGAAGGACGTTTAAA
>CAYTVI010000001.1:0-33718 GCA_964441765.1 uncultured Sulfurospirillum sp. | reverse complement strand
ACAGCACCAGGTGTGAATTATAAGTACAATATTATTGCTATTGATAAGTTTGGTATCGCATCAAAGCCCTCCGATAGCGTTATGATTACGATTCCAAAGGAATAAGCGAGCGTATGCCAAATTTTCATACTGCGCAACTCAAACCCCTAAACTACGCATGTACGTCAGGGCAGAGTTCTTTTATTTTTGAAGCAACTTCTACAAGAGGCAATCGGTTGGTGATGGCTCGCATTCAAGAGAGCGAACCATTATTGATTCGTGTCAATAGTAAAGCTGAAGGAGGCTATCTCGTCAAAGGTGATAAAATCACCAGACCCACAGAAGCCTCTTTCTTACAAAAGGTATTGATGGACTTTAGAGATGTGTCTGGTGCTGAAGTGACACATTCTAATATTGAGCCTAAAAAATTTTTACATGTAAAGCATTCGCCGTATCTTAAAGAGATTGGTTTTTTTGCACATGGATTTAAAGCTGAGCAAGAAATTTGGATTGAAGTGGGCTTTGGAAGTGGCAGACATTTGTTACATCAAGCCAAAAAAAACCCTCATATTCAATTTATTGGACTCGAAATTCATAAGCCTTCTATTGCGCAAGTTTTAAAGCAGTGTGAGCTTCAATCGATTACAAATATTTTAGTTTTAGACTATGATGCGAGACTTTTTATGGAGTTTTTGCCTTCCAACAGTGTGGGCAGAATTTTTGTTCATTTTCCCGTTCCTTGGGATAAAAAACCACATCGTCGGGTTTTTTCTTTAGGATTTGTGGAAGAGGCATTGCGTGTTTTACATGTAAAAGGAACGTTAGAGCTTCGAACCGATAGTCAGCTCTATTTTGAGTTTGCTTTTGGCGTGATGATGAACCTTTCAAAAGCAGATGTTCATGTCAACAAAAATGCACTTTTGGAAATTTCAAGCAAGTATGAAGATCGTTGGCGTAAAATGGAAAAAGATATCTATGATGTCACGCTCACCAATGAAATAGACTCTGAAAGTATTCCTCAAATGGGAAAACTCAGTTTTGATACAGCAATCGATTTTGCAAAAGTGCGTGAGCGTTTTTGCGAAGAAAGCATGATTAAAGAGGGATTTTTTGTCCACTTTGAAGAATTGTTTTGTATCAATGAAACAAGCGGTCTGATTCGAGTCTCCTTTGGTGCCAATGAACGCAATGAAAAGGCCTATATTTGGATACAAGAAGATGGCAAAGCCTCTTATTTGCCCGATGCTATCCTTGCAACCAAAAGCAATAGCGCAGCACATACCCTAATGAAAGAGTGGTTTCATGGAATATGTGATTAAAGCTAACGGTCTTGGCGTCACGTATGGACGGGATGAACCTGTCATAACGGATGCGAGTATGACCATTCGTGCGCAAGAATTTGTTTTTATTACAGGTAAAAGTGGTAGCGGAAAATCGACTATCATCAAATCACTCTATGGTGAGTTGCTTCCTAATAGAGGTGATTTAAACGTGTGTGGGGTTGATTTTAAAAATATCAGCACCTCAAAATTAAACGTGTTAAGACGCTATTTGGGCGTGGTGTTTCAAGACTATAAACTCATTGATGAGTGGACAGTGGAACAAAATGTAATGCTCCCTTTGATCATTGGCGGATTTTCTAAAAGTGTGTGCGTGAAACAAGCCCATAAATTGCTTAAACATGTTAAATTACTCCATAAAATCAATAAATATCCCTATGAATTAAGCGGTGGTGAACAACAACGTGTTGCAATGGCAAGAGCTTTAGCGCATAATCCCGTGTTGATTTTAGCGGATGAGCCTACAGGCAATTTAGACAGTTACTCTAGCGAAGTCATTTGGAATTTGCTCAAAGGTGCAAAAGAGCATTTGGGGACAACGGTATTGGTCGTAACACACAATATCCCTTCAACGTTAGGTATTGATTATAAGCACTATTTTTTAGAAGGTGGTGTCTTGCATGAGGTCCATTAATAGCCACTTTTCGATTATCATCTCTGTGTTTATCCTTCTTTTTTCGTTTCAGTTTACGATTGCTGTCAATAAAATCGTAGCAGATTACTCACAAAAGATAGTAAATGATTATTCGATTATTGTGGTCTCTTCTTCTGAACTTAAAGAAGAATCCTTAAAAAAAGAGGTTTCGGAGGTGCATTCATTAGCTGAAATCAGTAGTAAAAAGATATTAGACCGTCTCAAAAATGATATGTCTTCAAAAAACTTAACTCTTTTGCAAGTGGCGCTTCCAAAGTTCTACTCATTAAAACTCGAAACAATGCCTGATGCTAAACGCATCGAAGCTATTAAACAAAAGCTTTTAGCACACAATTCTGTCACACGGGTAGAAACGTTTGCAAAAACACATGAAAAAATTTTTAAAATGTTTGTGTTATTGCAATACATGGTTTATATTTTTACAGGGTTTATTGCCTTTATCGCCATTTTATTGATTTTGAAACAAGTGCGTATTTGGACTTATGAGCATAGTAGAAGAATGGCAATTATGAGCCTTTTTGGTGCTTCATTTTTCATGAAAAGTGCGATGCTTTATCGTATGACGTTGGTTGATTCACTTTTAAGTGCATTTTTGGTTTGTGGTCTCTTTAGTATTGCTCCAAAATTACCCGTGGTGCAAGAGTTTGCGCTTGAACTTGGGATTATCATCCCAGAATTTGATTTGCTTTATGAAGGCAGTATGCTTATTGGTTCGGCATTCTTGTTTGCTATTGTCTCGGTTACATTGGTTTCACGTAAAATAGGACGTGTATGAGAACAATGGTGTGGGTGTACGTGTTATTGTTTCCGCTGATTTTATCTGCTAATACGGTACAGAAAATCAATGAAAAAGCGAAAATTTTAGAAGATAAAGTCCAAATTGAGCGGAAAATTCATGGAAAGCTTCAAGATGTTGCTTCGGAGATTGTATCACAAGAGCATGAAATTGAAAAGATTAAAGAGAAGATAGAAACTCTGCAACAAACTATTTTGCAATCACAAAGTGTGGTCGAGCGAAAATACGAATACCTTGAAAAACTGACCAAAGAGACACATGTTCTCTCCTCTCAAAAAAAAGACCTTGAAGATAAAATCATTAAAATTATTGCTGAAGATTTTGCATTTTATCTGATTGCGGATAGCGAATACGTAGAGAATGATGATGGTGTTTTAGTGGATGAAGTGTTGCAAAAGATGGATATTATTATTCGTAAAGAATTTGGAAGACTAGCAAATGATTATAAACAGGTCAATGAACAAATCAATTCTCAAAGCCAAGAAATTAAGACGATTCGCTCCGAAATTCAAAGTGCTAAAAATAAGCATGATGAACTGGTTGCTTTAGAGAAGAGGAAAGAGAGTTCCATTATTGCTTTAAATGCTAAAAAAGAGAGTTATAAAAAACAACTCGATGATATTCAAAAAGAACGTGAAGAGATACGAGCAACGCTAGAACAACTCAAAATCATTAAAGTGCAAGAAGACAATAAACTGCTAGCAGAGAAAAATGCTAAACGTGATAAAACACCAGGCAATGTGGGTGAAACAGGTATTCGTCAAATTGGTTCTTCGTACCAAAACAGTAATGTTAAAAAATACACGGGTGAAAAAACGATTGCACCATTGGATAGTTTTACGGTGAAACGACGCTTCGGTGATTATGTTGACCCTATCTATAAAATAAAAATTTTTAATGAATCGGTTGTTTTAGCCTCTAATACCCCTGATGCAACGGTTAAAAGTGTTTTAAATGGAAAAGTTGTTTTTGCAAAAGACACAGCGTCGTTACAAAAAGTCGTTATTGTTGAGAACAGTGATGAAATACATACGATTTATGCGCATCTTTCAAAAATAGCTCCCACCATTCAAGTAGGGCAAAAAATCAAAAAAGGGTATGTTCTTGGGCGAGTAGATAATGACTTGACGTTTGAAGTCACTCAAAAAAATTATCACATTGACCCACTTGAGCTGATTGGCGCAAAGTAACTTTTAGCTCTTTTTAGATAAAATAGAGGATTTTCTAGTAAAGGTTTATAGAATGATGGAGAAGAGAAAGCGCGTATTGGTCAAATTCTCTGGTGAAGCCCTTGCGGGTAATAATGGTTTTGGTATTGATACTTCTATCTTAAAATTTATTGCTGACGAGATTAAGTCGTTAGTTATCCATGGTATTGAAGTCGGTATTGTTATTGGTGGTGGAAATATTATCCGAGGGGTTAGTGCCGCAAAAGATGGTATCATTAAACGTACCAGTGGTGATTATATGGGAATGCTTGCTACGGTTATCAACAGTGTGGCAATGCAAGAAGCGTTAGAACACGTTGGTATGGAAGTAAGGGTTCAAAGTGCTATCAAAATGGAAGCGATTTGTGAAACTTTTATTGTAAGACGTGCACAACGTCATTTTGAAAAAGAACGTATCGTCATTTTTGCTGCAGGGACAGGAAATCCGTTTTTTACAACAGATACTGCTGCAACACTTCGTGCTATCGAAATAGGCGCGGATATGATTATTAAAGCCACAAAAGTGGATGGCGTGTATGATAAAGATCCTAACAAGTTTTTAGATGCACAAAAGCTAACAGAGTTAACATACGATAGAGCAATGGATGATAATATTAAAGTAATGGATGATACATCTATCGCATTGGCTAAAGATAATAATCTTCCTATTGTTGTATGCAATATGTTTGAAAAAGGCAATTTACTCAAAATTATTCAGGGCAATCTGAGTGGTTGTTCTATCGTTCGTAAATAATAAAAATTAAGGAATACACATATGCAAAGAATTGAAGAAATCACAGCAAAAGCATTGGCACTTATTGGTCAAGATCGTTATAAATTAGTTATGCTTGTCTCAAAAAGAGCCGATCAACTCTCAAATGGAGCAGAGCCTCTTATCAAAGCAGATAAAAACAAGCAAAAGTTTACAGATATTGCCTTGATGGAAATTGCAGAAGGCAAAGTGCGATTAGATTCTATTACTGATTAAACAAAGTTGAGCCCTTGGAAGAGTTAGTAGAGGTTGTCAAAAAGTGTAAACAGACTGAGCATGCTGTTGAGCTTCTTTTTAAATACATTCGTAAAACTCCTGATATTGAACGAGCTGTTGCATTCACAATAGAAAAACATCAAGGTCAGTTTAGACGCAGTGGAGAGCCTTATGTGGTTCATCCTCTCTTAGTATGTGTCTTTGTTGCCTATTTAGGTGGTGATGAATCGATGGTGATAGCAGGGCTCTTGCATGACGTTGTAGAAGACACTTCATGCTCTACCGAAGAGGTCAAAGAGATGTTTGGCGAAGAAGTAGGGCATTTAGTTGATGGTTTGACCAAAATTGTCGAGATACGAGATAGTGAGCTTCTTCCTTCGACTTCCAATGACAAATTGGTAGCGTCCGCATTAACATTTCGTAAAATGCTCATTGCCTCTATTCGTGATGTGCGTGTTTTGGTTGTGAAATTGTGTGATAGATTGCACAATATGCTCACCCTCGAAGCCCTTGATCCTTTAAAACAAAAGCGTATTAGTGAAGAGACATTGGTTGTTTATGCTCCAATTGCTCACCGATTAGGTATTTCATCAATTAAAAATCTTTTAGATGATTTGAGTTTTTATTATGTGATGCCCAATGAATATCAAAAAATCGATACCTACATTAAAGAGCACGGACAACAGCTTCAGCTTAGGCTTAACCACTTTATCTCAAAAATTCAAAATCACATGCTCAAAGAAGGGTTTATTGAGAGTGACTTTACGATTCAAAAACGTATTAAGCACTACTACTCCATTTACCTTAAAATGCAACGCAAAGGTGTGAGTATCGAAGAGGTTTTAGACCTTTTAGCCATTCGTATTATTGTACGTACACCGATTGATTGTTACCGCGCACTAGGTATTGTGCATCAGCATTTCAAACCTCTTATTTCACGTTTTAAAGATTATATTGCTATTCCTAAAGAAAATGGCTACCAAACAATTCATACGACTGTTTTTGATGATAAATCTATTGTTGAGTCTCAAATTCGAACGTATGATATGAACAAAACTGCTGAGTATGGAGTTGCGGCACATTGGAAGTATAAATCGGGTGGGTTAAATCCAAAACTTGATTGGCTAAATGATTTGAACAACCAAAATGAAGATATTGAGAGTATTGAAGATTTTTATGAAATCGCAAAAGACAATCTTTACAGTGAAGACATTGCTGTTTTTTCCCCTAAAGGCGATATTTTTACATTGCCACGAGGGGCAACAGTACTCGATTTCGCGTACGAAGTTCACACAGAGGTTGGAACATACGCCGATGAAGCGTATGTCAATAAGCAAAAAGTCCCTCTTTTAACCGAGCTTAAAAATGGAGATATTGTTAAAATTGTTACATCAAAAGAGCCAAAATACCGATGTTCATGGATTAACAGTGTTAAAACAGGTAAAGCAAAGAGCACGATTCAATCCAATTGCCGTCAAAAAATTAAAGAGATTAACCATAAAGTAGCCATTAAAATTTTAGCCCATGTTTTTGGCGTCAATGAGGCAAAAATTATCACATGGGTAGAACAAGAAGTTTTAAGCAAGAAAATTTTTAAAATAGCGGTTGATTCTGTTTATTTACAAGATGTTGTCAATGGATTAAAGACCAATGCTTTGCAAGAAACCTTGCTTTTCCCTTTACTTAAAAAAGATCGTTATCATATCAAAAAACAAAAATTTGAAAACATTGTTATCTACTCCAATCACAATATAAGCAATGTCTATTTTGACTACTGTTGTCATCCTAAACGAGGTGATGATATTGTTGGTTTTCGAAAAGGTAATGATGTTTTTGTACATCACAAACTCTGTGAACGCGCTACCATTTTGATGGATGAAAATGAGCCTATGACATTTGTAAAATGGACAAAAGAGGCACCTGATCGTTATAAATTGATTGTTAGTTTGGAGAATAAAAAAGGTTCTCTAGCAACATTTTTAGCTTATTTGGCTAAAATGCAGGTTAACCTAGTGACGATAGAACTTGGAAAAGCAGAAGATGAAGGGCATGCTGATTATTTTGAAATGATCTTAGAATTGCCTGAAAAAAACATCAACTCTGTACGCGATAATCTCAAAGGACGGTATCGTGTTATTGAGTTTGTCTCTGCAAATGATGCTTATAAATAATTGATGTAAGGAAGAAAGATGTTAGAACAAGCCCTTAAAGAGATAAAAAGAGGGGTAAGCGAAATTATTGATGAAGAAAGAGTCATTACGCTTATTAAAAACTTTTTGGAAAAAGGTGAGACATTTTTAGTCAAAGCAGGTTTTGACCCAACGGCACCTGATTTGCACTTAGGACACACGGTATTGCTTCAAAAAATGGCTATGCTTCAAAAGTATGGTGCAATTGTTCAATTTTTGATTGGTGATTTTACAGGTATGATTGGCGATCCAACCGGTAAGAATGAGACACGTAAAAAACTGACACGAGAAGTTGTTTTAGCCAATGCACAAAGTTATAAAGAGCAAGTTTTTAAAATCTTAGATCCTGAAAAAACAGTGGTGATGTTCAATTCAGAATGGATTGAAGGTTTGGGTGCGTCTGGTTTAGTTGAGCTTACAACAACGTTTAATGTTGCTCGTATGTTAGAGCGTGAAGATTTTGAAAAACGTTACAAATCCCAAACGCCTATTTCTATCAGTGAGTTTTTATACCCATTATTGCAAGGTTACGATAGTGTTGCGATGAAATGTGATATTGAGATGGGTGGAACAGACCAAAAGTTCAATCTTCTCATGGGACGTCATTTGCAACGTGCTTATAATGTAGGTAAAGAACAAGCGGTGATTATGATGCCTTTGCTTGAAGGCTTAGATGGTGTCAATAAAATGAGTAAATCTTTGGGAAATTATATTGGTGTTACAGATACCCCTTCTGATATGTTCGGTAAGATGTTGAGCATTTCTGATATGTTGATGTGGCGCTACTATGAACTGCTAAGTTCTAAAACATTGGAAGAGATTGAAGCTTTGAAAAAAGGTGTTGAAGACGGTAGTGTGCATCCGAAAAAGACAAAAGAGGCTCTTGCTTTTGAAATCGTTGAACGTTACCATAGTACAGATGCCGCGCACGAAGCTCAAGCAGAATTTAACCGTGTGCATGGTCAAAATGAACTTCCAAGTGACATGGAATCTTTTACATGTAATGCACCGGTTTGGATAGCCAAAGCATTAGTGGATTGTGGATTAGAAGAGTCCACATCTGCGGCTAGGCGCGATATTAAGCAAGGGGCTGTTAAGTTAGACCAAGTAAAAATAGATGATGAGCAGTTACAGTTGGAGAAGGGTGTTTATATTCTTCAAGTAGGTAAGCGAAAATTTGCAAAACTTGAGGTGCAATAATGGCATTTAAACCTTTAAAAATTGGAAAGTATACGCTTGAATATCCTATCGTTCAAGGTGGCATGGGACTTGGCATTAGTTGGGATAAACTTGCAGGAACGGTGAGTTTAGAAGGTGGGCTTGGCGTTATTAGTGCTGTGGGTACGGGGTATTATAACAATGCCATGTACAGTAAAAAAAATATCAACGCACGACCTTTTGATGCTGAGAATTTTTACTCTAAAGAGGGACTTGGGGCTATTATTAAAAATGCGCGTAAAATCTGTGGCGATAAACCTTTGGGTGTTAATATTTTATACGCTATCAATGATTATGAGCGTGTGGTGAAAGATGCATGTGAAGCGGGAATTGATATTATCATTACCGGAGCAGGTCTGCCGACCAATATGCCTGAGTTTACAGCAGATTACCCAGATGTAGCGCTCGTTCCGATTGTCTCTTCGGCAAAAGCGCTTAAAATTATTTGTAAACGCTGGACACAACGTTACAACCGACTTCCAGATGCGATTATCGTTGAGGGACCACTCAGTGGTGGACACCAAGGATTTACGTATGAGCAGTGTGGCATGGAAGAGTATCAATTAGAAAATCTCATTGCTCCTATTTTAGAAGAGATTAAACTATGGGGCGATTTTCCTTTAATCGCAGCAGGTGGTATTTGGAGCCATGATGATATTGCCGCTATGCTAGAAAAGGGTGCAAGTGGCGTTCAAATGGGAACACGTTTTATTGGTACGCATGAATGTGATGCGGCAGATACATTTAAAGAAGTTCTTTTAAAATCGACCCAAGAAGATATTCAGCTTTTTAAATCTCCTGTAGGCTATCCTGCAAGAGGGGTACGCACCAATCTCATCCAAATGGTAGAAAAAAAAGAAGGACCTGCGATTCGCTGTGTTAGTAACTGTGTGAGTCCTTGTCATCGTGGACAAGAGGCAAAAGCGGTAGGATATTGTATTGCGGACAGATTGTTTGATGCGTACAATGGAAAAGAGGAGACAGGACTTTTCTTTACAGGAGCAAATGGCTATAAACTGAATGAAATTATCAGTGTCAAAGAATTGATGACAAAGTTGGTTCATGGGGAAACGCATTAGACTCTTTTGTGTTCTGCTGTTGACATGTGTAACGCTGTTTGCAGCACCCAATTATTTTAAACAATTGGAAACCTATGATCAGCAGATGCGTGGAGCAAACAATGACGAGGTTTTGCGTGTTTTTCATGGCTTAAAGGGTATTTATATTCAATCTATCATCTCAGGCGATGATAAGCTTAAAGAGCAAACCTTAGAGCGACTCATCAAAAGTGCAAAAATTTTGAAACTTGACGCCTCAAAATATGAGTCTGAGCTAAAAATCATACAAAAAGAGCCACATAAAAAAATAGCAGAGGAGAAAAAAACGTTTTCTCCTCCTGTAACTCCCATGATGCTAGAAAATCAAGAAAAAGAAAGTGTTGCTTCATCGAATGAGAATAAAACCAATTTACCCACTTCCTACAAAGGTAAAAATGTTCTACACTCAGCCAAAGGGGATAAAGAGGCAATTGTGCTTGATTTTGGGATGGCTATAGCTTCTGAGCGTGTGAAAGTCTTTGGGTTAAATAGCCCTAACAGCTATAAAAAAGTGATTGATATTCCAGCGATTATTTTGGGCACTCCTCCCTCTCTTACACCTCCACCTAATCTTCAAAATATACGCATAACGCAGTACAGTACCGATACGATTCGAGTGGTGCTAGATGCTTCTAAAATCTTTGATACATACATTAGTGTTGTGAATAACAGTGTGATTATCGCTTTTTCCAAGCAACCCGTAAATGTCTCTAAAAGTGTACCCGTACAACAAGCTCATAGTGCACCGGCCTTAGCACCATCTCCTATTCCAACGCCTCAGCTTACAAAAAACACACCTACACCCGTAGTACCAAAAAGTGTGCGCAATAAAACGATTGTGATTGACGCTGGACATGGAGGAAAAGATGCAGGGGCTATTGGGTATAAACAACGTATGGAAAAACATTTGGTACTGGATATCGCTTTACAATTAGGAAAACATTTGAAACAAAAAGGCTACAAAGTATTTTACACGCGGGATAAAGATATTTTTATCAATTTAAGAGATCGTACAAAAGTTGCGAATGATAAAAATGCTGATTTATTTCTTTCCTTACATGCCAATGCTGCGCCAACGGAAGCTAAAAAGCTTTCGATGAAAGGCTTAGAGACCTTTTTTCTCTCTCCTGATCGTTCAGAACGTTCCAAAAACGTAGCGGCTTTAGAAAACAAATCCGATATTGAGGAGATGGATTTCTACTCAAAGGAAACCTTTTTAAATGTCTTCAATCGTGAAAAAATAGTTCTTTCCAATAAATTAGCGATTGATATTCAAGCCAATATGTTAGGCAGTGTCAAAAAGAAGTATGAAGTAGATGATGGCGGTGTCAGAGAAGCGCCATTTTGGGTTTTAGTGGGAGCAACAATGCCCTCTGTTTTAATTGAAATAGGGTACATCACCAATCCTGATGAGTCCGATAAAATGTTTAATCCTCAGTATCAAAAGTTAATCGTAGATGGGATTAGCAACGGAATTGATCAGTATTTTACGAACAATCCTTAATTAATTTTCCTTTTTTCATTGCCTCATTTTTGAAAAAAAGAGTCCATTGCTCTACTACGTCACGTTTGGGGTGTTCTAAATAGATTTCAACGATGCGTTTTTCATTTTCAAATCGTGGTAACGAGGAAAGTATTAGCTCGCTAGGAAGTACTTGCATAATATCAATTAAATCACTCTCTGCAGACTCGACAATAAACGAAGTGCTAAAAGGTTTTTCAAGGATAGGAAAATGGGTATGAAGCGCTTCTTGAACCATTGGCCAAGCCATGGAAGGAAAGCCTGGAACAAAGAAAAAACGGTGAAACAGTTCAAAGCCTGGAACAGTGTTGATAGGATTGTGCAATAAAGAAGAAGAGGGTGGAAGCATTGCCATAGTGATACGATGAGGATAGGCATCTTCCCCAAATTGTTTTTCGATGAGCTCTTTTGCTTTTACATGTAAAGACAATTCTTGTCCTGTGAAAACCTCACTCGCAATTGAGCGCGTTAAATCATCAGGCGTTGCACCAATTCCTCCAAAGCAAAACATCACACTTTTTGGGTCTTGCAAAATGAGATTAAATGTATTTTGAATCAAAATTGGGTCATCTTTAATGACAAAGTTGGCTACATGTAAAAGATTGCGACTTAGCAGTTGGGTGTTTAAAAACGTGAAGTGTTTATCGACTCTGCGACCATTAAGAAGCTCACTTCCTATGATCACAGAGTAGAAATGGTGCATTAGAGGTTACTTTTAACGAATGCTTCCATCTCAGCAACAACAGCTTCGATGCTTTGTTCGCCACTGATTTTGTGTAAAAGATTTTTTGCACCATAAAATGCTTGAATACCCGCTAATGGATCGGTATAGACTTTCATGCGGTTATTAAAGACAGTGACATTATCATCTGCCCCACGCGCACGTCCAAGAACTCTGTCCATCGCCACTTGTTCACTGACCACCACTTCGATGACTGAGACAAGCTTCACAGAATCTTCTTTGGCTAAAAGTGCATCAAGCGCTTTCATTTGCTCGTCTGAACGTGGGAAGCCATCAATAAGGATCACATTTTTTGGACTATTTTTAATAGCACTGACGATGGTGTTAATCACGATATCTAAAGGAACAAGGTTTCCCGCACTGACAAATGAATCAATCGTCTTGCCAAGTTCACTACCACTTGCTACTTCATCACGAAGTAATTCACCGGTTGAGTAATGCGCAATTGCTTCAGGGTTTTTTTCAGCAATTAAACTTGCATCCGTTGTTTTTCCACTCCCTGGTGCTCCAATAATTAAAAATAGCTTCTTCATCTTATCTCCTCTATTTGTTTTTTTCACGAAGGCGAATACCCAAATCTCTGAGTTGGTCATTTTCAACGACACTTGGAGCTTGGGTGAGTAAACATTGTGCTTTTTGTGTTTTAGGAAAAGCTATCACATCACGAATACTATCACTTTTGGTGATAAGCATCATGAGTCTATCCAAACCGATAGCCAAACCACCGTGTGGAGGAGCACCGTATTTGAGGGCATCAAGTAAAAACTCAAACTTTTCATGCGCTTCTTCATCGCTAATGCCAAGCAAATTAAAGACTTTTTGTTGAATCTCTTTTTTATGAATCCTGATACTTCCACCACCCAGTTCCGTACCATTTAAAACGATATCATAAGCGATAGATTCCATCTCATCAATTGGTGTGTTGTCGATATCACGCGGCATGGTAAAAGGATGGTGAAGCGCTTTGACTTTGCCATTTTCAACTTCAAACATTTCAAAATCAACGACCCATACAAATTCAAAAACATCTTTAGGAATGATATTCATCTGCTCTGCTAAAAAGATACGGAAGCGTCCCATATAATCAAGTACGAGTTTCTTCTCACCCGCACCAAAGAAGATTGCATCGCCTACATGTAAATCGGCTGCTGCAACGATGGCTTGTAAATCCGCTTCGTCAAAAAACTTTGTCAAAGGACCTTTGAGCCCATCTTCTTTCATCTGAAAATATCCAAGTCCAGAAGCACCAAATTTTCTTACATATTCTTCAAAGCCTTGCATTTGGCGTTTTGAGAAGATGTTGTCACCGTTTGGTACTTTGAGCGCTTTAATACGGTTTTTCTTTGTATCTTTTGCGATGTTACTAAAAATCTCATTTTTACAGTTTGCAAAAATATCAATAACATCAATCATGCTTAAATCATAACGAAGGTCTGGCTTATCAGAGCCGTATTTTTCCATCGCATCTTTGTAGCGCATACGGTTAAAAGGGATGGTGACCTCATGCCCACACGCTTTGAAAACGTCTTTGATAACTTTTTCAGTCACGCGCATCACATCTTCTTGGTCACAAAAGCTCATTTCGATGTCAATTTGTGTAAATTCAGGTTGACGATCGGCTCGTAAGTCTTCATCACGGAAACATTTAGCAATCTGGAAATAGCGATCAAACCCTGCACACATCAAGAGTTGTTTAAAGAGCTGAGGTGATTGAGGGAGGGCATAAAACTCTCCATTGTGAACACGGCTTGGGACAAGATAATCACGAGCTCCCTCAGGAGTGGATTTGGTCAAAATAGGCGTTTCAACTTCTAAAAAACCTTGGCTATCAAGTGAATTTCGTACAGCAATCGTTGCTTTTGAACGAAGTTTAAAGGTTTCATACGACTTTTGGTTACGTAAATCTAAATAGCGGTACTTAAGACGAGTCTCTTCTCCGACGTTGTTATCGCCAATAACGAAAGGAACGGTTTCACTCGCATTTTCAACAATGAGCTCTTCAACAACAATTTCAATTTTTCCTGTTTTTAAACGAGGATTTTCAAGCCCTTCGCCCCTGGCTCGCACTTTGCCTTTCGCTTTTAATACAAACTCATCTCTCACATGCGAAGCAACGGTATGCGCACTTACGCTATCAGCTGGGTCACACACAAGTTGTACAAGACCAGATCGGTCTCTAAGGTCAATAAAAATGACTCCACCATGGTCTCTGTGGCTATTTGCCCAACCACAGACTTCAACAACTTCGCCAATTTGGGCGATATCTAAATCAGTGCAATAATGACTTCTCAATGGGTTTTCCTAAAACGCTTTTTTTAAGGTTTAGAGTATACCTAAAAGTAGCTTTTCTTAAACTTTATGGTAGAATGACTAAGCTTTAAAATTTGAGGTTTCATGCATTCATCGATTGTCTTTTTGGAAATTATTTTAATCATCATGGGCGTGATTTTTCTCGTCAGCTCTCTTGTCCCTATCAAAAAAGTTATCCTTGAACTTTCCAGTGGTGAATTGCAGCGCAAATGGAAGATTTTAAGCGTTCTTGTTTTCTTTTTTATTTTTAGCTATATCATCTTTTGTTACAATCTTTGGCTTATCCGAAATGTTTTAAATCCACTTTCATTCATTGTGGCTTTGATGTTACTAGGAGGAGGTGTTTTTGTCTATCTTGTTGGACAATTGGCACTTAAGACAATGAGTGATATCCGTAAAATAGCGATTTTACAATATGAGAGTATAACTGACAGTCTTACAGGACTTAAAAATAGACGCTATTTTGATCAGCGTTTGTATGAAGAAATTGCTCATGCAAAACGGTATCGTTTACCTCTTTCTCTTTTGTTAATTGATGTTGATCATTTTAAGATTGTCAATGACACTTATGGTCATAAAATAGGCGATGAAGTTCTTAAAAATCTTTCCAAAATTATCTTAGAAATGGTACGGGACAGTGATATTGTGGCACGTTATGGTGGTGAAGAAATTGCCATTATTACGCCAAATACCGAAAAAGCCGAAGCGATTTTATTGGCAGAGCGCCTTCGAAATCTTGTTCAAAAATCATCCCTCGCCAATGTTGATGCAACACAAGAAGTTGTGCAAATTACGATTAGTATCGGTGTTTCATCATTAAATCTGGTTGTGGTGGATAAAGATACGCTTGTTGAAGAAGCAGATAAAGCACTTTATGAAGCCAAAAAACTGGGTCGGAATCGGGTGCAAATGAGCCTAGTTTAGGAGAGAATTCACTCTCCTAATGTATTTTGAATTAAAGACGTGTCAAGCGTGAAACGATTTGGTCAATACTGTCTGCAAAGAGAGTGTACAAGAAAGGTTCTAAATCTTTTGATTCAAATGAAGGAGCAATCCATTTAGCGCCTTTTTGTCTAAAGTTTTGGGTGATGACATCAGCACCTCTTCTGACGATGACTTCGATTTCAATCTCGCCTCTTAAGTTGGTGTCAAAATTCTTATCATTGTAGATCATTTCGATATCTTTGATATAAACTTCCACCACCATGCTAGCCGCTTTTAATGAAGCATCGGTGTTAAATCCTGCAAGATTAAGCGCATAGCCTAAACCTTCTTGATATTTTGCTTCGATATCAGCGTTCGTATAAAGTGTCGCTAGGGTTTTTCCGTTGTCTAGTAAATAGCCAACACTTTGTTTGTCTGCGCGAATATCTTTGACCAATCTAAGTAAAACGGTTGGTTTTTCTTTTGCCAATGGACCTGCATATTGGGCATTGTATGAAGCAAGGTTGAGCGCTTCATTTTTGTAAGTACATCCTGTCAATAAAAGCATGACAGAGAGTAGTGAAAGTAGGTATTTCATTTATTTCCTTTTAGACTGTATTTTTCGCGAATTATAGCACATCGCCTTAAATAAATGTGTAGATAGAGTTAAATTTGGGATTAATAAAATAAACGCTAGAATAAGCCATCATGAAAATAACGCATCATACAAAAACACTCACACACATTCGTACAGTTGGGCTTGTTAGTAAGCCTGAAGATAGCTCTTTGGTTGTTCATTATGAGCAGATACGTGCGGTTTTTCAAAAACGCAATATTACACTACTCGTTGATGAAAAAAGCGCTTCATGGCTCGGATGTGAGGGTGTTGCCTTTGAACAGATGTGTGAACAATCTGACTTTTTAATATCGCTTGGCGGAGATGGCACGCTTATCTCTTTATGCCGTCGCAGTTTTGCGTATAACAAACCCGTTTTAGGTATTCACGCAGGACAACTAGGGTTTTTAACCGATATTCAAACCGATGAAATCAGCACATTTATGGATGATTTTTTTCAAGGAAAGTATCGTATTGATACGCGTATGATGCTTGATGTTTCTTTACATGTAAATCAAAAAGTTGAAAAACTCGTTGCGTTTAACGATATTGTTTTTTCGCGTTCTAAAATTTCGCATATGACGACAATTAAAGCGTATGTGGATGGTGATTTGTTTAACTCTTATTATGGCGATGGCTTAATCGTTTCCACCCCCACAGGCTCCACCGCGTACAATCTCTCTGCTGGCGGTCCTGTAGTCTATCCTTTAACCGAAGCGCTTATTTTGACACCAATTTCTCCTCACTCTTTAACCCAGCGCCCGCTAGTTTTGCCCGTAGATTTTGTGGTTTCATTTAAAAGTAGTGACGATACCGTCATCGTTGTGGATGGACAAGAGACCTATAAAATGAGTGATGTGGATTTTGTCAGTGTAAAGATTGCAGAGCGAGGAGCTCGCTTAATTCATAGTTTGGATCGTAATTATTTTGATGTACTAAAAAAGAAATTACATTGGGGAAATGTGTGATTGAGAGACTTTTACTTAAAAATCATCTGAGTTTCAAATCGTGTGATTTGGAGTTTTCAAAAGGCTTAATTGTTTTTACTGGCCCTAGTGGCGCTGGAAAATCGGTTTTTATGCAAGGGCTTCTCAGTGTTTTTGGTCATGCTGAGGTCTTAGCCGACGTGGTTGAATGCACACTTAATGCGCCTTTAAAGCTTGATGAATTTGGTTTTGAGACCGAGGAAATGACCATTTTTAAAGCACTCAAATCTAAAAGTGTGCGTTATTTTATCAACGATCAAAGTGCTTCTAAAAAAGGGCTTGTTGATATTTCTCGTACATTTTTAAATTACCTCTCGTTAAAAGATGCCAGTGAGTTTGAAAACAGCCGTCTTTTGAAACTTTTAGATGGCGTTTGCGCACATCATGATCCTTTACATGTAAACAATGTCGAAGCTTTTGAGAGTGCGTATGTTGCTTACAAAACAGCACACGACGCACTTGAGAAAATTGAGGCTGAAGAGAAAAAGGTAGAAGAGCTTAAAGAGTTTGCCCGTTTTGAAATTGCAAAAATAGAAGAAGTCTCACCCAAAGTCGGCGAAGATGATGAGCTTTTAAACTTCAAAAAATCACTTTCTAAAAAAGAGAAGCTTGAGCATGCTTTGCATGAGGCATCGACCATTTTTACCTTAGAATCTAAAGTCCATGAGACATTAAGCTTGATGGAAATCGTGCCTGATTTTTTTGATGAAGCGATGAATGAGCTTAGGGTCATTTTTGAAAAACAGCGGGATAGGTTGGATGAGTTAGAAGAGATTGATGTCGAAGCGATGTTGGATCGGATTGAGAAAATCGCTCAGTTAAAAAAACGATATGGCTCCATAGAAGAAGTATTAGCGCATTTGGCGCGCAGAAAAGAAGAACTTGCACGCTATGAAAATATTGGCTTCGAAAAACATACGCTTGCCAAAGAAGTAGCACAAAAAAAAGCCCACATCGATGAGCAAAGTGATAACTTAAGTCGCATAAGGCATAAACATCTACCCGAATTAGAACGCGTGCTTAATGGGTATTTGAAAGAGCTTTATATGCCTTTTGTTCAATTAACGTTAGACCAAGGTAGTTTGAATGAGCAAGGGTATGATGTTTTACATGTAAATTTAGGAAAAGTCGATATCAAAAAGATAAGCTCTGGTGAATACAACCGTCTTCGTTTAGCTTTTTTAGCAACCTACAACGCTTTCTTGCTCGCACGTGGTGGTGTTTTGATATTGGATGAAATTGATGCCAATTTGAGTGGAAAAGAGTCGATGAGTGTTGCCAATGTGCTCAAAACATTATCGTCAAAATACCAAATCTTTGCTATTTCGCATCAACCTCAACTCTCGTCTCTTGCCAATCAGCACTTCTTAGTGACGAAAGATGCTTTACATGTAAGCCATGTTACGTTGCTTCAAAAAGAGGAGCGCATCGTCGAACTTGCACGCATGGTGAGTGGCGAAAATGTGAGTGAAGAAGCCTTTTCTTTCGCAAAATCCTTGCTTTAGTGTAACAATTTGTAGCACAAAAAAGAGAGCACTTTTTTATCTATCTCTTGATGTGTAACTAATATACACATTTTCCCTCGAACTTTAGATTTTATTCACTTTCCATCATACAAATGTCATACGCCCCTATTAGAATGAACTCAAATCTTTAAAAGGAGTTTTGTATGGGTTTAGGAATGCAAGCACTGTTTGCAGCACTGCCAATTATTGCCTCAGGTATCCTTCTCGTTGGGTTACGTATGAAAGCAAAAACAGCGATGCCAATAGTCTATGTTATGACAGCGTTAATCGCTTTGTTTGTGTGGGAGGTTTCTTTCAATAGAGTTCTCGCTTCGACACTTCAAGGTGTGGTTATCACTATTTCAGTATTGTGGATTATTTTTGGGGCAATTTTGCTTCTTAATACGCTTAAACACTCAGGTGCTGTAGCTGTTATTCGTAATGGATTTAACAATGTAAGTCCTGATAGACGTATTCAGCTTATTATTGTATGTTGGTTGTTTGGTGCTTTTATCGAAGGTGCGTCTGGGTTTGGTACACCAGCAGCGATCGCCGCTCCTTTGATGGTAGCCCTTGGTTTCCCAGCAGCCGCAGCGGTCATGCTTGGTATGATGGTTCAAAGTACACCTGTAACCTTTGGTGCAGTTGGAACGCCTATCTTAATTGGTGTTAACAGTGGTTTGGACAAAGCTGGAATTTCTACACGTTTAACAGGTTTAGGTAGCAACTGGGATACTTATTTGCACCTTATTGCAAGTAATGCCGCGATTGTTCATGCAACTGTTGGTGTTCTAATTCCCGCATTTATGGTGGTTATGTTAACACGTTTCTTTGGTAAAAATCAATCATGGTCAGAAGGATTGGCTGCTATTCCATTTGCAATTTTTGGTGGTTTTGCTTTTGTTGTTCCTTATGCATTAGTTGGTGTTTTCTTAGGACCAGAATTTCCTTCAATCATCGGTGCTCTTGTTGGTCTTCCTATTGTTACTTTGGCTGCAAAAAGTGGTTTTTTAGTTCCTAAAAAAACATGGGATTTTGCACCTGCAAATGAATGGCCAGTAGGTTGGATGGGACAAATTGAGATCAAACTTGACACATTGACAGAAAAAACAAAGAAAATGTCACTTTTTACAGCATGGCTTCCATATGTTATGGTAGCAGGTATTCTTGTATTAACCCGTGTAAGTCCAGATGTTAAAAAATTCTTGCTTTCTATCAAAATTGCATTTGTCAACTTAATGGGCGAAAAAGGCATCAGTGCCTCAATTGAGCCACTTTATTTACCAGGTGGTATTATTGCGTTTGTTTGTATCATCACTTATTTCTTGCATGGTATGAAAGCTAAAGAGATGGGTGCAGCGCTTAGTGAATCTACAAAAGTACTTTTGGGTGCAGGTTTCGTCCTTATCTTTACGGTTCCATTGGTTCGTATCTTGATTAATTCAGGTGTGAATGGTGCTGGTTTTGCTTCTATGCCTATCGTTATGGCACAATACGTTTCAACAACTGTTGGTTCTATCTATCCACTTTTTGCTCCATTTGTAGGTGCGATTGGTGCGTTTATTGCGGGAAGTAACACGGTTTCGAATATGATGCTTGCTCAATACCAATTTGGTGTGGCTGAGGGTATTGGTGTTTCTACGGCGTTGATGGTTGCTCTTCAATCTGTTGGTGCCGCTGCGGGTAACATGGTAGCTATCCACAATGTTGTTGCGGCTTCTGCAACAGTGGGACTCCTTGGACAAGAGGGTGAAACGCTACGTAAAACAGCACTACCAACGCTTTATTACTGCTTATTTGCTGGTATTATAGGACTTATCGGTATGTACGTTTTAGGTGTAACAGATCCTCTTTTTATCGCAAAATAAATTTTTAAGGTGGTCGTGATATCTTCACGGCCACACCTCTTTTTATAAATCCTCTAATCTTTCTTATGCTACAATCCATACTTAACGATGTAACCCTTATTAGGAAAAAATCACATGGCAAAAGAGAAAATTTTAATTGTTGAAGACAATAAAGCACTCTCAAAACTTATTGTCAAAAAAATGCAATCCAGTTTAGATTTTGATGTCGTTTCGGCATATACATACGAAGAAGCACGTGCATTGGTCGAAGAAGAAGATGATTATTTTGTAGCACTTTTAGATTTGAATCTTCCTGACGCTCCTGATGGAGAAGTGGTCGATATGATTTTATCCCATAAAATACCCTCTATTGTTTTGACAGGTTCAATGGATAAAGAGGTTCGCGAAGCTATTTTAAAAAAAGAGGTGATTGATTATGTATTTAAGGGCAATATTGACGATGTCAATTATATCTTTGCACTGATTGAGCGATTGCATAAAAACAGAGGTATTAAAGTTTTAGTGGTAGATGATTCTATTGCAACACGAGCACATATCAAAGCGCTGTTACAGCAACAAATGTTTACTGTTTTAGTCGCTGCTCATGGTGAAGAAGCTTTAGCCTTTTTGGACAATAATCCTGACATTAAATTAATTTTAACAGATTTTAATATGCCTGTCATCAATGGAGTAGAGCTTACCAAAGAAGTACGAAAACGCTACAGTAAAAATGAACTCTCTATCATTGCAATGACAGCCACTAATACAGAGCTAATTTCCGCAAAGTTTCTTAAAATAGGGGCAAATGATTTTATCAATAAGCCTTTTACAAAAGAAGAGATAGCATGTCGCATTCATAACTCTTTGGATGCGCTTGAACACATTTCTAAAATTACCTATATGGCTCAACATGATTTCTTGACAGGTGCTTACAACAGACGTTATTTTTTTGAAGCAATGGATGCGTATAAAAAAACTTTGCAAGAAAAAGAAGAGCCTTTTGCCTTAGGTCTTATTGATATTGATGATTTTAAAGCTATCAATGATAATTTAGGGCACAGTGTCGGTGACATGGTCATGGTTGAACTCGTCCAAAATATCGAAAAAAGCTTTGATAATGGTGATATCGTTGCTCGTTTTAGGGATGAAGAGTTTTGCGTGGTTATTAAAAATAAAGACCATAAAAAAGCCTTAGAGTGGTTTTTAAAACTCAAATCCAAAATCAGCTCGTTAAGTCTTCGTACCAAAGAAGGTAAAAATGTCGGGTTTAGCCTTAGTATTGGTGTCGCTTTTAGTGATGGGGGCGATACCAATGAAATGCTTAAACAAGCTGATTTTGCACTACGAAAAGCAAAACAAAATGGTAAAAATAGGGTAGAAATCGCGTAATGATGATAGATACACACTGCCATTTGGATGATGCTCGGTATAAAGAAGATTTGGAGCATGTGATTGAGCATGCATACAGTGTAGGTGTGAAAGGAATGTTGATTCCTGGGGCAGATATTGAGGATTTACCACGCGCACGAGAGATAGCCCATCGGCATGAAAATATCTATTTTGCCGCAGGAGTTCATCCCTACCATCACGAGCAATATGACGAAAAAATATTACGAGAATTTTTAAAAGACCCTAAGTGTATCGCAGTGGGAGAGTGTGGTTTAGATTATTATCGTTTGCCTGAAGATGAAGATGAAAAACAGCAAGAGGTACAAAAGCAAAAAGAGATTTTTGCACACCATATTCGCCTTGCAAAAGAGCTAAAAAAGCCTTTAATTGTTCATATTAGAGAAGCAAATGACGATAGTAAAAAAGTCTTACTTGAAGAAAATGCTTCCGAGGTAGGAGGTGTTTTACACTGTTACAATGCTTCAAAACATCTTTTAGATTTAGCAAATCATGGTTTTTATTTTGGAATAGGTGGCGTAATAACATTTAAAAATGCAAAAGCATTGGTGGAGGTTTTACCCTTGATTCCTAAAGAAAAATTGTTGCTTGAAACCGATGGACCTTACCTCACTCCTATGCCATTTAGGGGTGAGCGAAATGAGCCTGCTTATACCACGTTTGTTGCTGAAAAGATGTCTGAACTTTTACATGTAAGTGTCACACAATTACACGAATTGACAACAAATAATGCGATTTGTCTCTTTAAAGCTTTTAAAAAGTGAAGTTAAGGTAGAATCTGACGATATACTATACTTGAAGGAGATGCATGTTGAAGATTCTGCTCACTCTTTTTTTACTCTTCCAGAGCCTGCACGCCTTTTTAAACACTGATACAAACTACCAAAAACAACTCTCCGTTTTAAAAGAATTTGATTTACCTGTAAGCTTTTTAAAAGATTCTATTTTTATCTCCATGAAAGAAGATGTCGAGACCTACAAGACAAAACACTTTTTAAAAGTGCTTGAAAATGGTGACCGTTTTGTGCCTGTGTTACAACAGATGATGCAAGATGCTGATGTTCCTGCGGAGTTTTTATACCTTGCTATGACCGAATCTAGCTTTAACCCTTACTCTTCTTCTCCTGCCAAAGCGGCAGGCATTTGGCAATTTATCCCTGGAACGGCGAAGATGTATAGTCTGGTCAACAATGCCTACGTCGATGAACGACGGGATCCTATCAAATCAACAGAAGCTGCGATTAAGTACCTTAAAAACTTACATGGCATGTTTGGGAAATGGTATCTAGCAGCATTGGCATACAATTGCGGTGAAGGCGCTTTAGCCAAAGCGATTGCAAAAGCAGGGACGGATGATATTAATGTCCTTTTAGACGAAAATAAAAAGTACCTTCCTAAAGAGAGTCGCTTTTATATTCGCAAAATTTTAATGATGAGCTTTATTTCTAACAGTACGGATTTTATGCTGGAAAATGGTTCCGAACATCTCTTAAATCGTGCCAATAACGATACGTTTTTAAAAGTTGATGTTAAAAGTGGAACGCATTTACGCGATGTTGCCCAAAGCCTTCAAGTCACCTATGAAGAGCTTAAATCGTATAATCCACATCTCAAACACGGGTTTACTTCACCTTTGGGAGACAAAGGCTACATCTACATTCCACAAGATAGACAAATTGCATTTTCTCAAAATTTTGACCATACCAAAGAGCCCCAAAAGTACGCTATTTATACTGCACAAAAAGGTGATTCTATTCAGAGCATTGCGAAAAAACATGGTATGAGCTTTCAAGAGCTCATGAAACTCAATGCGCTTCAAAGTGCAGCACTTAAGCCAAAAACAGAACTCATTGTTCCTTTTGGTGCTAAACCATTGGTAGATGCTTCGGATGCTAAAGCGGTGTCTTCAACCGTTTATGTCATTAAAACAGGCGATACGATGGAGATGCTTTCTCGTAAGTATGCGGTTTCTGTTGAACAATTAATGAAGGTCAATAAAAAGAAAGATCGCTTAGTCAAAGCGGGAGAGCGTATTGTCATTCCTAAAAATTAGCCACATCTTCTTCGCTTTTGTTTTAGGTTTTGCAGGATGTTCAAGCAAAAAAGAGTATTACGCACCCTCTTCATCAGGCAAAATGACCGTTGAAGGCAGTGGAAAAATCATTGATACCCCCAATATGCACCGTGCAACGATGCGTCCTTATACCATAGATGGCAAGACTTACCAACCCACACACGTAAGCGTAGGAGATTATTTTAGCGGCGTTGCAAGTTGGTATGGTAAAGATTTTCATGGGAAAAAAACTTCCAATGGTGAAATCTACAATATGAACGACATGACAGCGGCACACAAAACATTTCCTATGAATACCATGCTCAAAGTAACCAATCTTAAAAACAATAAAAGTATTGTTGTGCGCATCAATGATAGAGGTCCTTTTGTTGGAACGCGTATTATTGACTTATCGTATTTAGCCGCCACAAGGTTAGATTTAATTGCCAATGGAACAGGCCCTGTTGGGCTTGAAGTGATTGGGTTTGCTGGGGTTGTTGCTCCTGCGGGTGCCCCTAAAGAAAGTGTAGTAGTAAGTGATTATTTTGTGCAAATTGGAGCATTTAGGAATAAAGAGGGGGCACATAAATTTGCACAAAGCCATACCAATTTGAACGGACGTTATAATGCGGTCGTAAAAGAAGGCATTTTAGAAAATCAGCCGATATACCGAGTATGGTTAAAAGGTTTTGCAAGTGATGCCGAAGCCGATGATTTTATAGCAAAAGGGCAATTTAAAGGCTCGTTTATTGTGAAGGAATAAAAAATGGTAAAAAAAGTAGAAAGAGTCACTAAAGAGACGAGCATTTGTGTTGAGTTAAATCTGCATGGAACGGGACAATCGT
The DNA here is from genome assembly GCA_964441765.1 of uncultured Sulfurospirillum sp. Taxonomy (GTDB): domain Bacteria; phylum Campylobacterota; class Campylobacteria; order Campylobacterales; family Sulfurospirillaceae; genus Sulfurospirillum. The sequence continues at coordinate 9,491 of CAYTVI010000001.1, read as the reverse complement.
CTATCGCAACAGGAATAGGTTTTTTTGACCATATGTTAGAAGCTTTTGCAAAGCATTCGTGGATTGATTTAAATCTTACATGTAAAGGCGATACGCATATTGATTTTCACCACAGTGTTGAAGATGTGGGCATTGTTTTAGGACAAGCTTTACGTGAAGCTATTTATCCAATCCTGAGCGTTGAGCGTTATGGTAATGCGGTTGTGGTGATGGATGAAGCCGCCATTGAATGTGCCCTTGATTTGAGTAATCGTCCTTACCTTGTGTATGAAATTGAGATGGATGGAAAAGTGGGTGAGTTTGATGTGGAACTCGCAGAGGAGTTTTTTAGAGCGCTTATGGGCAATGCAGGTATTACAGCACACATCGTAGCGCTTCGCGGTAAAAACAAACACCATCTTTTAGAAGCAGCGTTTAAAGCTTTTGCGGTAGCCCTTCGTCGTAGTTTGGTCAAAAATGAACGCGCAGGCATTCCAAGTACAAAGGGTGTGTTGTGATAGAACTTTTAGTGTTTGATGTGGATGGATGTTTAACCGATGGTGGCATCACCTATGGTAATAGTGACAGTGAAGAGTTTAAGACATTTAATGTCAAAGATGGTTTTGGGATTGTTTCGTGGCATAAATTAGGTCGTAAAAGTGCGATTATTACAGGAAGAAGTTCTCGTGTGGTAGAACGTCGGGCAAAAGAGCTTGGAATAACCTATTTGTATCAAGATGTCAAAGATAAAAAAGCTATTTTACAAACTATTTTGGAAAAAGAAGGGCTTGCGTTTGAAAATGTAGCGGCTATTGGAGATGATTTGAATGACCTTTCTTTATTGAAAGCTGTGAAACTCTCTTTTGCTCCACACGATGCGATGCCCTTGGTTCAAAGCCAAGTAGATATTATCCTTTCTCGTGATGGTGGACGGGGTGCTGTGAGAGAAATGATTGAAAGTGTGATGAAACGTGAGGGGCTTGAAAAGGAGTTTATAAACTTGTGGCTGTAAGGGTTCTTTTTTATTGTATGGTTTTATTTGCAGGTATGATGGTGTTTCTCATTGTCAAAGAACCTTACCGCATTAAAGAAGTAGGAGTTGATGGCCGTTTAGTTCCTGATATTGAGCTTTTCAATGCACGAAACTATCAAATAAAAGAGGGCAGTGTGGATGGTGTGGTTTATTCGCGTCGTGTTGCACGCTATGGAGATGTTGATAGGCTTTATGAGATAGATGCAAAGCATAAAACCAAAGAAGGGCTTAAAGGAAGCATCGTTTCTGATGAAGCTATTTTAAAAAATAAAGTGATTGATTTTATGACAAATTCACGTTATCGACGTGAAGACGGTATAGGGCTTGATGGAGAATCTATTCGGTATGATACCGACAAAGGAATTTTGAGCAGTCAAAAACCCTTTGTCTTTTTGCAAAGCCAAAGCCGAACTAATGGGCTTTCATTTGTTTATCAGATGAAAGAGGGCACAATAAGTGCTAACACTATTCATAGCGTGATAAATATAGAGAAAAAAACAGGAAAAAAGAGTCAATGAAACGTTTAATAGTAATCGCACTTATGGGGTTTATGGCTCCTTTGTTTGCTGAGCAAGTTGAAGTCACTGCCGATAAGTTTTTTGCCGATGAAAAGAAAAAAATCAGTGTTTTTGAAGGTAATGTAAAAGTAGTCAAACAAAGTGATAAATTACTTGCTCAAAAAGTTTTAATTGAATTTGATGATAAAAAACAGCCTTTACGCTATGTCGCAACGGGTGATGCAAAGGTCAATATGACCATGAATGAAAAGAAGTACTATGGGGAAGCGGAAAAAATGACCTATGAACCGAGTAAGAGTACCTATGTTTTAGAGAAAAAAGCTTTTTTGCATGAGATAGAGAGCGATAAAAAAGTCTATGGAGATTATATTAAAGCAGATCAAATTAGCGGTCAGTATGAAGTGGATGGAAAAGGCAAAGCGCCTGTGAAGTTTATCTTCAAAGTTGAGGAACAAAAAAAGTGATACGCCTCACTAATGCCTTTTTTGTCAAATCTGCTTCAAAGCTTGATGAAACAACACCTGAGAGTATCAGTGAAGTAGCCTTTGTTGGACGTAGTAATGTGGGAAAAAGTTCTATTATTAATGCACTCACGAATAAAAAAGGTTTAGCAAAGAGCTCTTCCACGCCTGGAAAAACACGTCTCATTAACTTTTTTCACGTGAGTTTTGTCAAAGATGAATCGACGTATGAAGCACAACTGGTTGATTTACCAGGATTTGGATATGCGAAAGTTTCAAAAACAACGAAGCTAGAGTGGCAAAAAAATCTAACAGATTATATCAAAAGACGCGTTTCTATTCGTCTTTTTGTTCATTTGATTGATGGACGACACCCCCTTTTGGAAAGTGATGTGGAAGTGTATGATTATTTACAGTCCATTCTTCGCCCTGATCAAGCTATTTTACGTATTTTTACTAAGGCGGATAAACTTTCTCAAAGTGAGATGAGTGTGATTAAAAAACATTATCCTGATGCCATTATGGTCTCTAACACCAGTAAAAAAGGGATGGATAAAGCAAAAAATGCTATTTTTGAGCATCTGTTTGGGGTTGACGCATGATAACATATACCAAAGCAAAACTCAGCGACATTGTCTCCATGCAAGAGGTTGTGAAACCAGAAGTGGAGAAAGGCATTATCCTTTTTAGAAGTGCTGATGAGATGGCGACTAATATTCGCTCTTATATTTTAGCTAAAGATGAGGGAACAATCATCGGTTTTGGTGCACTGCATTTTCATGCAGATGATTTAGCGGAAGTGCGAAGTTTAGTGGTTAAAGATGGCTTTCGTGGACGAGGCGTTGGTAAAGGCATTGTTCAAGCGCTCTTAAAAGAGGGTGAAGCGATGGATGTTAAAAAGGTCTTTACGTTAACCTACCAAAAACCTTTTTTTGAATCGGTTGGATTTAGCGAAATTCCTAAAGAGTCTTTGCCTTCTCATAAAATATGGGCAGATTGTATTAAATGCAAACATTTTCCAGTATGCGACGAAATAGCTCTGATCAAAATTATTTAGGACTTTTTTTCTTCGGTGTTACACTTTTTGTAGCACAGGTGATATCGTCTCTTTATCCTTTTATTCCCTCCCTTGCAGGTTTTTTATTTTGTTATAGTATTCTTTACTTTAAAGAAGAAGAACAAAAGATTCCACTGTTTTTTACATTTGCTTATTTGAGTTTTTATGATTTGTATAAAGGATTTTATCTTTTTTCATATGTGATGCTTTTCTTTCTTTTTTATCGGTTTGCTATTTTAAATATTCAACAAAAAACTTCTTGTCAAAATTGTATTTTGGCATTGTATGTAACAGTAGGTTATTTGGGACATTACGCGATTAATTTTTGTCTCGCCTATCTTCTGAATGCCCCTTTCCCTTATTTTTCAAACCACTATTTTTATTTTATTGGTGTTGATGCCCTTTTGGCCTTTATCTTTTTGAGGGTTCCACGGTGAGGATTAAAATTGTTTTAGCTATTTTTTTTACGATATGGATAGCCCTTTTAGTACGGGTTTATTATGTTAGTATCAAATCCAATGCTTATTATGAAGAGATTGCAAAACAAAATGTGGTCAGAACCGAAGAGTTGGCTCCTTTGCGTGGGGTTATTTTAGATCGCAATCTTAAGCCTCTCTCCGTCAATCGTTTGGGCTTTTCGATTCGCCTTAAGCCTCAGATGAGTTTGAAACGCAATCGACCTTTATTGGACGATGAAATCAATTTTTTAGCTTCTGTTCTAACAGATTTTACGGCTAAGGAGATGACAAAAACCTATCTCAAAGCCGATTCTCCTTACAACCATGATTATGTTGATGTGATTGATTTTATTCCTTATGATAAGCTCATTCCTCATTTTGCAAAGCTTGCACAACGTGATAATTTAAAAATAGAGCTTGCCTCAAAGCGTCATTATCCTCATGGTTCTTTAGCCTCGCACGTCATTGGCTATGTGGGCAAGTCAAATGCACAAGATATTGCCGAAGATGCAACGGCTAAGTTGGTTGGTTTTTCTGGTAAAACAGGCATTGAAAAGTACTATAACGCTGTTTTACAAGGTGTTAAAGGGGAAAAAAAGACAAAAGTAACCGCTTTTAATCAAGAGATAGAACAGATTACTAAAACGCTTCCTGTCAGCAATGATGTCATCTTAACCCTTGATTTAGAACTTCAAAAGTATCTTACAACCCTCTTTGGGGAAGACAGTGGTGCCATTGTGGTGATGAATGCTAAAAATGGTGAAATCTTAGCCGCGGCAAGTTTTCCTGAGTATGATTTGAATAAATTTGTCAGTGGTATTTCTAAAGATGAATGGACCATTCTTGCTAATGACCTCAATCACCCTTTTACCAATAAACTTGTCAATGGACTTTATCCCCCAGGCTCTGTCATTAAGATGGGGGTAGGAATGGCGATGCTTAACACAGGTATCATCTCGCCTTCTACCTTGATTGAAAGTACGGGAACAATGGAGCTTGGAGGAAGGCTTTTTCGTGATTGGAAAAAAGATGGGCATGGGATGACCGATTATGTTAAAGCCATTAAAGAGAGCTGTGATGATTATTTTTATAAAACAAGCCTTAAAGTTGGGATTGATAATATCTCACATTTTTTAAAAAAAGTAGGCTTTGGAGAAAAAACAGGCATTGATTTACCCAGAGAGTTTATAGGCATTGTTCCTAGCCGTGAATGGAAAAAAGAGCGTTTTAATAAAGGATGGTCGCAAGGGGAGACGTTGATTTCTTCCATTGGGCAAGGATATTTTCTTGTCACACCGGTACAAGTTGCAAAGCATACCGCTTTTCTTGCCACGGGTAATGGAATAACACCGCATTTTATTAAAAAAATCAATGAGGTTCCTATTGATTTTCCCGTGGATGAGAATATCGTTCCCCCTGAACAAAAGCGATTTTTAAAAGTGACACGAGAAGGAATGTATCAAGTGGCAAATCAGCCAGGAGGTACGGGGTTTAACCATCTTAAGCTAAAGGCTCCTATTAAAATTGCCGCTAAAACAGGTACAGCACAAGTGGTGGGGATTTCACAAACAGAGAAGAAGCGTATGCGTGAAGAAGATATGGAGTACTACCATCGCTCTCATGCTTGGCTAACAACCTATGGACCGTATGAAAATCCCCAATACGTTGTTACCGTCTTAGTTGAACACGGAGGACACGGTGGGAGTGAAGGAGGACCTATTGTCTCCAAAGTGTACGATAAATTGTATGAGATGGGTTACATCAAATAGATAACGCTAAAGTTGTTCTGTGCGGACAATTAAGCTTTCAGGTAGATGGTATTGTTTTATCAAAGCCTCTTCTTTTTCTCTCATTTCTCCACTGTCCACTTCATGGTCATACCCTAGCAAATGCAACAGTCCATGGATAAATAAAAGCGTTATTTCCTCTTCGCTTGTGTGTCCGAGTTCTTGTGCTTTTTGGCAAGCTAATTCGTAGTTAATGACGATAGAACCCAAAGGTGCGTGAGGAAAATCTTCGATAGGAAAGCTTAAGACATCGGTGGTTTTATCGACACCTCGATGTTCAAGGTTGAGTTCATGCATCGATTTTGTATCAACTACAAGGAGTTCAACTTCTTTGGTTGTATGTTCATCACAAATACGCTCTAAAAGCGTTACATGTAAAGATATTTGGGCTTCATTTTCAATGAGTAGCATAGGTTTTACCTTTTAAAAAAGTGTGGGTTGAACACTAAATGTTTGGTTCAACAAAGGCTCAAATGCCTCTTTTTCACCTAAAATCAGTGCGTAGCAAAATGAGTGTTCTTTTAATATGTTCAAATCAGAAGCTTGTGTGTAAAAAAGTATGTTGCTTTTACATGTAAAAGAAATATCACATCCTTTGGGCAAACACACGATAAGGGATGTTGCCTCTTTTTGGCTTTGCAGGTAAGAAATTTCTTCTTCTAAAAGGGCTTGATTTGATTCAAAAATAAGCACTTTATCGCTCATGCCAAACTCTTTTTTACGCAAACTTTGGGTGATAAATTGTGGGTAAAAATGTTCACTCAAAGGAATGGTATCACAATGCCATGCGATAGAGTGTTCATCACAAAACGCCAAAACACTGACAAATGCGTTCACAAAAAGAGCGGGAATTTTTTGTTCGTGCCAATAGTGCGTTTTATACTGAAAGCTTGAGATAAACAAACCTTTAGAAAAAACAGGATTTACATGTAAAGGCACTGCGATTTTTTGTGCACTAGGCGCAATTAAGAGGGCTAGCGTTTCATCGCACAGACAAAAAGAGTCATTCTCTTTGGCTTTAAAAATCTCTACCGCATACTCTTGCAAAGAGCCTTTTAACGTTTTAATACTTTTGGGCGATTGAATAGATTCTAAAAAAGAGATTTGAACGCAAGATGCGATAAAGCAACGAAGCGATTTTTGGGTAATGGTATAGCGTAACAATTTAATGAGCGTTTGTTCAATGCACGCCACATGTATCCATGCAATTTCTTCATCCTGCCCCTCAAAAGGACGCATTGAAATAATGGCATAAGCTCCTTTTTCAATCGCCTCTTGTGTGGCATGAGAAGTGTTGGAAACGTCGATGAAACAATCACCCCGTAAGACACGATGACTTTCAAAAACAATCCGCTCAAAGGCATCAATAGAAGGGGTCGTTTGAAGTACTCCATCAATGATTCTTATACAGTTATCAATTTTCATCCAATCGAAGCGCCGCTTGCTCGTTTACTCTCGGGTCGGATAAGGCACAATCCCTCTTTATCTTTTGCCGCTAAGAGCATCCCTTGGGAGAGCAGCCCTTTGATGGTTGCAGGTTTTAAGTTAGCAACCACGCAGACTTGCGTACCGATGAGTGATTCTGGGGTATAAAATTCACGAATACCTGCAACGATTTGGCGAGGCTCATGTTCTGCCACATCGACTTTCAGTTTTAAAAGCCTATCGCTTCCTTCGACAATGCTTGCTTCAAGCACGGTACCGATTTTCAAAGAGGTTTCAAAGAATTGGTCTATCGTGATGATGGACTCCGTTTTGCTCTCTTTTTTAGCCGTTTTAATCACCACAGGCTCAGGAGCAGGTGCTTGAGGTTGTGCCATTAGCTCTTCTTCAATACGAGGAAAAAGAGGTGGGATTTTTTCGATGGTAAAGGTATCTAATAAATGGTTTTCAAGTACGAGTTTTTGGTAACTTGCCGTTGAAATTTCAAATCCAAGAGCATGGGCAATTTTATCGGTTGTTTTGGGCATGACAGGGTGGAGTAAAACACTGACTCGGGCTAAGATATTTGAAACAAGAGCTACAAGTGCGTAGGCTTCGTCTTCTCTTCCCTCTTTCATCTTCACCCATGGCTCATGCAAAGTAATGGACTGATTGGCAACCGTGAGGGCTTTCCATAAATCTTCCAAATAACGATTGGTTTGGAGTTCTTGCAAAGCACTTTCAACATTTTTGAGGATTTCATCGACACTGTTTAATTCTTTGGCGTAAAATTTCACAACATCTTTGGAGTCAACCATGCCATTGCTATATTTTCCACTCATACCGATGATGCGGTTTAAAAGGTTTCCAAGTTCATTACCAAGGTCTGAGTTGATGCGGTCCATCAATGCTTTTTGACTAAAATCGCCATCTTGCCCAAACGGCACTTCTCGAAGCATAAAGTATCTAAAATTCTCCAAACCATACGCATCAGCAACTTCTTTAGGATTGACCACGTTGCCTTTGCTTTTGCTCATCTTCTCGCCATTTCGTGTCCACCAACCGTGTGCTGCGACGTGTTTAGGTAACGCAAGCCCAAGGCTCATCAAAAACGCTGGCCAATAAATCGCGTGAAAACGCAAGATATCTTTACCCACTAAATGCATGGTTGCAGGCCAAAAATTGATGTTTTTTTCATCCCCACCATATCCTAGTGCTGTGACGTAGTTTAAAAGTGCATCAAGCCACACGTACATGACGTGTCTATCATCGTTCATGCAAGCAGGAAGCTTTATTCCCCAATCAAAACTGGTTCGTGTAATGGAGAGGTCACGTAGCCCTTGTTTGACAAAACTAATCACTTCGTTTTTTTTACCCTTTGGTAAAACGCATTTCTCATCATTTTGATACCATTTGAGCAAATCTTCTTGGTATTTTGCTAATTTAAAAAAGTAACTCTCTTCTTTGACCAATCGTGTGATTTTTCCACAGTCTGGGCATTTGTCTTCATCCACCAGTTGTGTATCGGTGAAAAAAGTTTCACAACTCACACAATAATGTCCCTCATATTCGCCTTTGTAGATATCGCCTTTATCAAACATCACTTGAAACGCTTTTTGAACACCGCTTTTGTGCTCTGCATCAGTGGTACGGATAAATTTGTCGTAGCTGATATCAAACTCATCCCAAAGGGCACGGAATTTTCCACTGATTTCATCCGCGTAGCCTTGTGGCGTTTTTCCACGTGATTTTGCGGCTTCTTCGATTTTTTGGCCGTGTTCGTCGGTTCCTGTTAAAAAGAAGGTTTCATAGCCTTTTAAACGATAATAACGCGCCATCGTATCGGCAATAATCGTGGTGTAAGCATGTCCGATATGCGGTACATCGTTCACATAATAAATCGGGGTTGTAATATAGGCTTTTTGAGACATTGTTTTTCCTAATTAAATTAATATAAGCACCCAAGGTGCGTGGGCGTTCTGCCAAAGAAAACCCAGTGTTAACGTAGTTTTTAGAGTTTTGCTCTAAAAACGTGTAAAAAATACAAACTTAAAATTCAAATCCACCACCATGCCCTTTAGCCATACTTTCATAAACAGCTTTGACATAGGTTTTGCGGATTTCACACTCAAACATCTTTTCACAATCACTACATGTAAAAATATTTTTCTCTTGTTGGCAGGTTTGAAGCAGAGCTTTTTTCTCTTGGAGCATCTCTTCAAAAATATCTTTTATCTCACTCATAGCACTTCTTGACACGTGTTATTTCATGTTTAGAACCAAAGAAGCAAGGTGTGGTATCGTGTGGATGAGAAGGTGTTAAGTCAAGAACTCTTGCCTTCCCATCGATGGCTTCACCACCTGCTTTTTCGTAGATAAAAGCAAATGGAAAGACTTCAAAAATCATTCTAAGCTTTCCTTTGGGAACATCTGATGTTGCAGGGTATGAGAAAAGTCCACCGCCTTTTAAAAGGATTTGATGCAAATCAGGCACCATGCCTCCAGAATAACGTAAACGATACCCATCGGCAAAAATAGCATCAATCAGCTCTTTATGACGAGGCTCCCAACACATTTGTGTTGAACCAGGAGCGTTGAGTTTGCCTTTTTCTTTTAAAACAATCTTTTTGATGAAAACAAACTCACCGCTTTTGTTGAGGCGGTACAATTTCACATCATCTTCTGCGATAACCAGTTCAACCCTAGGACCGTAAACGACATAAACAGCCGCTTTGAGGTCTTTGCCTGCGTATCCACCCTCGTAAATACCAAAGAT